>JBEDEI010000020.1:0-17215 GCA_041175765.1 Actinomycetota bacterium
TGGATGGCCGACAAAGACAAGGCCACCGCAGTTGCGCGCCGCATGCGCACTGGTCAAGTAGAAGTCAACGGCGGAGCGTTCAACCCGAACGCCCCCTTCGGTGGCTACAAACAGTCGGGCAACGGTCGCGAGTACGGCGAGTACGGCTTCGAGGAGTTCCTCGAGATCAAGAGCATGCAGCTCTAGACGCACCGCTCAGTAGAATTCACCTGTGTCGCGGTAACGCGAGACATGCGGGTGTAGCTCAATGGCTAGAGTTCCAGCCTTCCAAGCTGGCTATGCGGGTTCGATTCCCGTCACCCGCTCCAGTGGCTACTTGCTGGCGTTGCGCTCGCGGTCGGCAGCTTCCCGCACCGTCAACATCGCAAACAAGAAACCCCCGGTCGCCACGATGAAAAAAATGACGCAACCGAAACCGAACAAGGCTCCCTGGCTCATATCAGTTGCCGCGTCGTTGTGATGCAACCAAGAATGCACCGAGGGCCAAAATAGAAGGCACCCATGTACCTACGAAGATGCCGTTGAGTTTGTCGTCCATCGAGCCGTCGTTGGCGAAATACATCCAGACGCTGAGCACAAGGCTCGCCCCCGCCGCCAGCAATGTGGTGATTTGCAGAATCTGAGTTGGTTTCATACTTCTGGTTTATCAGACATCGCGTAACTGCTGTCGGATACTCATAGCACTGTCGGCATCCAACCAATCTTTCGGAAACACCACAGTGGCTGGTCGAGATCGTGTGGTTTCCACGACCACCACTTCTCGCCCAGGGGTCATCCACACCCACGCCCATCTGCCGCGTTTACCACTCACACTGAACCATCCCATCGCGCGTTGGCGCGAAAGAGCAGTACCAGCAATCCTCCAACGCAAGCATCTCCCAAAGGTTGCTGCATCGCTGAAGTGAATTGCCTCTACCTCACTCGACAGAATTCGTAAAGTTGGTTTCGCCCAACATCCCAAGAATCGACCCGCTACCGAAAGTGTGATGATGATGTCGCCATCTTCAGCGAGTCGTGCGCTGGATGAACTCACGTAATGGAGGCCGCGTAGATGCCGGCAATGGTGGCATCCAACATCGCATCAAACTCGCTGTCACTCTGTTTTGCCGATAAACCTTCGGTGAGTGCGCGCGAGAAACTCGCAATCATGCCGTGGTTGTCGCTCAGTTTCTTGTTGGCATCATCACGTGAGTATCCACCCGACAGTGCCACCACCCTCAACACACTGGGATGACGGACCAACTCGGCATAGAAGTTGGCGGTGCTCGGCAACGTCAACTTCAGCATCACCGGTTGGTCTGCAGGCTGTTGTTGCAATTCCGCCAACAATGCGGCTCGCAACAGTTGTTCTGCCTCGGCTTTCTGCGGGCTCTTGATGTCAACCTCTGGTTCAATGATGGGCACGAGCCCATGGCCGAGAATCTGGCGACCAATGGCAAATTGTTGGCGAACGACAGAATCGATTCCGGACTGATTCGCCAACTTGATCACCGACCGCATCTTCGTGCCGAAAATTCCCTTTGCCACAGCGCGCTGCAATAACGCATCCAGATCGGGCATTGATTTCATTACCTGCACGCCATCGGCTTCGTCGGCCAAGCCTTTGTCCACTTTCAAAAATGGCACGACGTTCTTCTTCGCCCAGAGATACTCGGCACTGCCCAATCCTTCAATGTTTCGATCCATAGTGCCTTCGAACAAGATTGCACCGAGCACTCGGTCGCCGTTGAACGCTCTGCTCTGCACCATTCGCGACCGCATCGCGTGAATGAGGTCGAACATCTGCGCATCCCCGGAATACTCCGACTCGGCAATGCCATACAACGACAAGGCCTTCGGGGTGCTGCCACCACTTTGATCCAAAGCAGCGATGAACCCTTTCCCACTTCGCATCCGTTCAACTTGTTGTGGGTGTGCGGCCATGGGGGCTCCGATCGATGCTCTGCGGGAAGGTGCATCCAAAGAATAGTGTGAAAGCGTGATCGCCGTCGTAACAGGTGCATCGACAGGAATCGGCGCGGCAACCGCTCAAGTGCTCGTGAAGGCGGGGCATACAGTGATCGGAATTGCACGCGACAGCGACAAACTTTCTGCCCTGTCGCGTGCACTCGGCGAACGCTTCGTACCTCGTGCTTGTGATGTGACGGACACCAACGTGTTCCTTGCCGTGCTCACACAAGTGGCCGACGACTTCGCGCGCATCGACCTGCTCGTCAATAACGCAGGAACTGCCAAAGTGATGCCTATAGAGCAGACCACCCCTGCCGAGTTCCGCTCCATGCACGAGGTAAATGTGGTGGCACCAGCAGCCGCCATTCATGCACTTTGGCCCACGTTGTGTCGGCACGGCGATGCACGAATCATCAACGTGTCGTCACTTGCTCAACTCGACCCCTTCCCTGGTTTCTTTGCGTACGCATCATCAAAATCTGCACTCCATTTGTTGAGTGTGGTCGCCAACGCCGAAGGTGAGCCACACGGAATTCGAGCGTTTACGATCGCACCAGGCGTGGTCGACACTCCCCTGCATCGCACTCTGTTGCCCGACAGCATTCCGCCCGTAGACGGTCTCTCGTCGGCGTTATCGGCTCACGACGTAGGCACCGTGGTGCTGGCAGTCGCAGAGGGAAAGCACGACGACCACGCTGGATGGGTGCTGGCCATGCCCGCACCTGCTGCAATTGCGTCGTTGCGTCGTTGGGTCATTGAGCATCCTGGCGGTGGAGTGCAAATCATCTCCTAGCCTTAGCGAGAGACATGGTTGCTGCAGCAGGCGCCCCTCGCGTTGCCGTCTACCGGCACGAGCATTTCAATGCCGCGCATCGGATTCATAACCCGGCGTTGAGCAACGAAGACAACTCGCGCATCTACGGCAAGTGCAACAATCCAAACGGCCATGGCCACAACTATGAGCTCACCATTCGCGTGGCTGGCCCCGTGGATCCAGTCATCGGCTACGTGATGGATCTCGGAGAGTTGTCTGCAATCTCCAAAAAATACGTGACTGACTATCTCGATCACAAATTTCTTAACCTCGATGTGCCAGAGTTCGCCACCATCAACCCGACTGCCGAGAATATTGCCGTGGTAATCCATTCGTTGCTACGCCCACACATCGCAGCCCACCTCGACCTGCACATCATTTTGGCCGAGACCCCGCGCAACATCGTGCAGTACCCAGCCGACATCATCACCCAGCCGTAGTCATACTTCAACGAAGGGAACAACGCCATGGCATACAAAAAAGTCGAGACTTACGACGAAGCGACGACCCACGATCTCGCCACTGCTTATCGAGAGGTGTTGACACTCATTGGCGAAGACGCAAATCGTGAAGGTTTGTTGAAGACGCCCGAGCGCGTCGCGAAGGCCATGCAATTTCTCACCCAAGGACAAGGCCACGACCCGGTAGAAGTTATTCGCGGCGCCATCTTCACCGAGAAGGTACAAGAGATGGTGATCGTCAAGGACGTCGAAATGTACAGCCTGTGTGAGCATCACATGATTCCGTTCTACGGCAAGGCGCATGTTGCCTACATCCCCAACGGCTACATCACGGGTTTGTCGAAGGTCGCGCGCGTCGTCGACATCTGCGCGCGTCGCCTACAGGTGCAAGAGCGCCTCACCACGCAGATTCGCGATGCTTTTCAAGAGGCGTTGAGCCCGCTCGGGGTTGCAGTGGTCATCGAAGCCAAGCATCTTTGCATGATGATGCGCGGCGTGGAAAAGCAGAACAGCGTGACGACCACCTCGGCGTTCTGCGGGGCCTTCGAGCACGAGCCGACACGTAGTGAGTTCTTGCGACTGCTTTCCAGCAACTTGTCGTAGCGCTGCGTCGAGTACGGCGTTAGGTGAACGTCATGACGCCGTCGTCAACTGGTGACGACTGGAACATCTTTTTGTCTTTCTTGTAGTTCTGTGGGTTGATCCACGGCTCTCGGTCACCCTGTCGTGGGAACAAGTGCATTACTCGCTGCATGTAGTTGGGGGTGAAGATGTCCATCCACGGACGCTCGGGCATGCCAGCATCAGTGGTGCGCAACCGTGGCGTGCATTGTGACGCCCCACGCTTACGCATGTGATTGAGCAGACGGCACACGTACTCACACGTGAGGTCTGCACGCAGAGTCCACGAAGCATTCACGTAACCAAATGAGGTGGCCAAGTTCGGCACATCCGAATACGCCAAGCCTTTGTAGGTGAACGACTTGGCGAAGTCGACAGGTTGCCCGTCCACCGCAAATGCCACTTCACCAAGGGTCACCAGGTTCAATCCAGTTGCGGTGACGATGATGTCAGCATCCAGATGTTGACCAGACGTGAGCATGATCCCCGTCTCGTCAAGCGATGCGATGGTGTCGGTTACCACGGAGGCCGAGCCTTGTTTGATGGCTTCGAACAAATCGCCGTTGGGCAACAAACACAATCGCTGATCCCACGGGTTGTACTTCGGTGTGAAATGGGTGTCGACGTCATAGTCCGGAAGCGCTTTCTTCACTTCACCAATCAAGTACTCGCGAACCTTCTCCGGATGTGATCGTGTGCGTTTGTACGCCAACTGCTGAAATGCAGTGTTCTTTTTTCGGGTGATGCGATACGCCAACTTTGATGGCAGCCATTTGCGCAAGCGATTCGCCAAAATGTCGACATCGGGTCGCGCAACAACGTATGTTGGCGATCGCTGCAACATCGTGACATGCGCAGCATTACGAGCCATGGCCGGCACCAATGTCATGGCTGTGGCACCAGAGCCGATGACGACTACCCGCTTGCCTGCATAGTCCAGAGCACTCGGCCACTTTTGCGGGTGCACGATCGATCCTTTGAATCGCTCCCGCCCGACGAGCTCTGGATCATAACCACCTCTGTAGCTGTAGTAGCCGCTACACATGAACAAAAAATTGCACGACAGTTGCCGTGTCGTACCCGACTTCACTTCTTTGGTTGTCAGCGTCCATGTAGACGATGGTGTCGACCATTCGGCTTTCTCCACCTGTTGACCAAACCGGATGTGCCGATCAATTCCGAATTCGCGTGCAGTTTCCTTCACGTAGTCGAGAATCGCCGGGCCATCAGCAATGGATTGATCGGCAACCCACGGCTTGAACGAGTACCCGAGGGTGTGCATGTCGCTATCGGAGCGCACACCGGGATAGCGGAACAAATCCCAGGTACCACCTATCGAGTCACGGCCTTCCAGAATCAGAAAACTACGATCAGGGCACATCTTCTGCAAGTGCCAACCAGCACCAATGCCCGAGAGCCCTGCACCTACAACAATGACGTCGACATGGGGTATCCCATTCGCATGGGTAGCCCCGGCCATGTCTTCCATTCGCTTATTGCGCGAGTTCGCGGGCGACAGCCAGCACGGGGTCGAGCACTTCTGGCGCTACCACACCGTCGGCGGACACCAGAGTGTTGATTTTCGGAAACAGCAACTCAGGCCCCACGAGAGTTGCACCAAAGAGCGGAATCATGTTGCGCAGGTACTCCACCGCCGCTTTACCGCCGCGCTCACCTGGCGAACACCCAACCACCGCCATTCGTCGACCAATCAAACTGTGCTTGGCAAACGGTCGTGAAGCCCAGTCGATGAAATTCTTCAAACCACCGGGCACGTTGTAGTTGTATTCAGGCGTCACCAACAACACGCCGTGCGCATCGGCAAGGTCGGCACGCAGCGTGGCAACTGCTGCCGGTGGCGAATCGGTATCGAGATCCTGGTCGTAATGTGCAAGCCCACGTACCGCCTCGTAAAGCTCGAATGACGCATCCGATGACGACAGCTGCGTGACGGCACGCGCAATGGCCGTGCTGTACGAGCCTTTGCGCAAACTTCCCGAAATCACCAGGACACGTTTGGTCACGATGCCATCCTCCACGCACTGTAGCCACCGATGATGTCTGACACATCCTTGAACCCTCGTTGCCGCAGCAAACTGGCTGCGATGCTCGAGCGATAACCACCCGCGCAGTACACAACGGTGGACATCTGTGGGTTGAGCTCACCCAAGCGCGTAAACAGCTCGGCAAGCTGCACGTGCGAGGCGTGCGCAATCATGCCGGCTTCCACTTCACCCGGGCCTCGAATGTCCACCACCTGCAAAGCGTCCAGTGACGCTGCCCGTTCTGCGAAGGCTGCCGCGGTGAGGCGCGACGCAACGGTGACTTCTTCGGGATGTTCCACAAAGGATGCCTCTGGTGCCTCCAATGCGCCAACCACGTTGTCAAAGCCGATTCGCGCCAAACGGGTTCGTGCTTCTGCCGCCGTGCCAGCCGGCGCGATCAGCACGATGCGATCGGTGGAGCGCACTACTTCGCCGACATATTCCGCAAAGCGACCAGACAACCCGACGTTGATCGAACCTCGCAGGTGCCCGCGCGCGAAGTCTTCATGCTCGCGCGCATCGATGACGACGGCCCCGCCATTACGCAGTGCGATTACCTCCCTCAGCGTCTTGGCATCGGCAACGGCTTCCTCGGTAAACGTCTCGCGTTGCGCGCGGTTGCGCAGCGCAGCGAACGAAAAATAGAGCGGTGCGGCTGCCTGACCTTCGGTCACCACTTGCACGAACTCGTCCTCCGACATCGGCGCCAAGGCGTAGTTGGTGCGTCGTTGCTCGCCGATGGTGGACACCGTCTCGGTCGAAAGATTCTTGCCACACGCACTGCCCGCACCGTGTGCGGGATACACCTTGGTGCTGTCGGGCAACGTCAGCAACTTGCCGTGCAGCGAGTGATACAGCTGTCGACCGAGATCCTCCGCCGTGGCGCCAAAGGCCGACAGCAAATCCGGCCGCCCTACGTCACCGATGAACAGCGTGTCGCCGGTGAGCACGCCATATGGAGCCTTGTCGCTTGCGCGCTCCCACACCACAATGCTGATGGATTCTGGCGTGTGACCGGGTGTTTCACGAAACTCGAGCACAACATCACCAAGCGAGAGTCGCTCGCTGTCATTAACCGCGACGACGGGAAACTCTGCGCGTACTGCACCAACGCGACCAAAGGAGATTGCCGCACCTGTTGCCTGCTGCAACTCCAGGTGCCCCGACAAAAAGTCGGCGTGGAAGTGGGTCTCGATGACCCGCTCGATCGTGAGCCCATTCGCCTTTGCATCGGCAAGATACTGCGAAATGTCGCGCTGCGGGTCGACGACCACGGCTCGACCCGAAGTCGTATCGCCAATCATGTACGACGCATGACTCAGACATGCCAAGTAGTACTGGTGAAAAAACATGCTGCCCAAGATTACGCCACGAGAAACGACACCATCACACCAGCGAGCGCAATGCCGATGAGCAACGTACCGGCGAGCGCAAATCGTTTATCCCCAATCCTTTGCCACCGCCGGACGAGCCACAGCACCCGCAACCACGGCACGAGGGCAAATGTCACTACGACGATTCCATCCAGCGAGCGACCGATCTGTCCACCCATCAATACACCCGCAAGCGCTACGACCATCAATACGTAGGTTGCGCGGCCGATCAGCGTAGCGAGAAATTTCTGCGCTGATACTTGTCCGGGGTCCACTGTGCTCACGCTCGCACCACCAGTACCACCGAGATGACTACCAAGAGTGCTGCAAGTGCACGACGCACGACCACCGGTGAGAGTTGTCGTTGTAACCGCGCACCGACAAGGCCGCCAGTGGCAGCACCGAGCACCACCAGCGCACCGGCGTTGACATCGATATCCCCACGAATTGCCGTCACCGCCAACGCCACCGAAGCCGTAAGACCAATGGTGAAGGTGCTTGTTGCAGCAGCAACTTTCACTGGTAAGTGCATCACTTCGCTGGCAATCGGTGTTTTCATGAACCCACCACCGACACCTGCGAGTCCGGTCACGAGACCGGCCAGGCCCATCAACGACACACCAAACACCGTTCGCCGCGGTCGATATGGCACGACGCTGCCATTGAGGTCGTAGGCGCCGTTGAGCGAACCCACCCACTCGCCCACTGCGGATGCATCGAGCGATGTGTCAGGATGCCAGCGAATCCCTTTTCTGCGACCACTCATCGCTGCAGCAGCCACGATGACGACTGCAATGATCCACGTCAGTAGCCGTTCAGACACCACGCCCACTGCCAAAGCGCCAACGATTGCACCCACGGTGGCGGCCGATTCCGCCACCACACCCACGCGGTGGTTCACCGTGCCATCGCGCAATTGGCGACCCGATGCAGCAACCGACGCAGCGACCACCGAGATGAGCCCCAACGGACTGGCTTCGACGATGGGCATACCCGACAGCACCAGAACCGGCACCAAAATGACCGCCCCACCGAGGCCACCGATGGCGCCAACCCCCGCTGTCAGGGCAGCCAGCGCAATGAGCGCCAGGTCGGCGAGCACGGAATTCACTTGCTGAGTCTAGAAATCCGACTAATTGAGTCGGGTATCTTGCTAGGGTGCAGCGCGTGACAAAACGCTTTCCGTTTCCCAACCCAGTGAATGAAACTTCTGCGCGACTCGTTGCTGGCGGTGTGGTGCTGATGGGGCTTGGTTACGTAGCCACCGGCAATGTGGTGTTGTTGGGCCTTCTTGCTTACGGCTTCGTCGCCCGAGTTACTACTGGACCCGCATTCAGCCCGCTGGCACGGCTCGCCACGCAGGTACTGACCCCACGCATCACCACGAACCATAAGTTCGTACCGGGAGCACCAAAGCGCTTTGCTCAAGGTGTGGGTGTGGCGTTCAGCCTGACTGCGGTGGCACTTGTCGTGCTCGATGCCGATTCGGCATCGCGAGTAGTGATCGCTGCGCTCGTGGCTGCTGCATTTCTTGAGTCAGCGTTTGCCGTGTGCTTGGGTTGCATCATGTTCGGCTGGTTGATGCGCTTTGGCATTATTCCCCAACACATTTGTGAGGAATGCAACGACATCTCGGCTCGTTTGGCAGCACAAGCAAATAGCTCTGCCACGCGCTGACTGACATCTAGCGTCGTTCAGCGTGACGCGCTCGGTTGGCATCGTTGGTGGTGGCGCAGCTGGCGTACTCACCGCCATACATCTTTGTGAGACCGCAACACACGCCGTTGCCGTCACCATCTACGAACCACGTGCACAACTTGGCGCAGGTGTCGCCTACTCAACGCGTGACCCCCAGCATCTGCTGAACGTGCCTGCCGATGGAATGTCGATATTCCCCGATCAGCCCCACCACTTCACCCAATGGGCAGGAGTGAATGGAAACGATTTTGTGGAGCGTCATCGTTATGCCCACTACCTTCGTGAGACACTGCAGAGTCGTCTGGAACGCGCACCGCATGTTGTGTTAGAGCATCGTTGCGAGCCCGTGCTGAATCTTTCCATCGGTACAAACGAAGAACCTCACCAACAACTCATCGTGCATACGGGCACTGCTACACAGACACACGATGCAGTGGTGATTGCCACTGGCAACGCCGCGCCGACACGACCAGCCTGGGTGTCCGAACATGAGCGCATCATCCACGACCCTTGGTCCACAGGTGCGCTCGCCAACATCGCACCAGGCGACCGAGTGGCGTGCATCGGCACTGGGCTTACATTCGTCGATATTGCATTGACGCTTACCGCAGCAGGTGCAACCGTGCACGGCTATTCACGCCATGGCTTGCTCCCCCATGCCCATGCGGCAGTAGGCACACTTCCACAACCACCGCACATGACGACACCTCGCGAAGTGCTGCGGTGGCTGCGCCAGCAACACGATTGGCGAGCGGCGATTGCAGCATTGCGGCCGATCACAAGCGAACTTTGGCAATCCTTTGACGACCGACAGCGTCGACAGTTTCTGCGCCACCCGATGCGATATTGGGAAATCCATCGTCACCGAATGGCACCACAAGTGGCAGCACAACTTCAGCAACACCTCCACACTGGCAACATTTCGATTCACCAAAGCAATGTTGTACGCGTCGACCTGACACAGGGCGTTCGGTTGCACAACACCAACGGCGAAGTAAGCGATGAATACGACTGGCTCGTCTTGTGCACGGGCCCTAGCGATGACTCGTCATCTGCCGGAGGCTTGTTGTCGACTCTCATTGCGGCCGGCACCGCCCGTCGTGGGCACGCTGGTATGGGCGTCGATAGTGATCCCGTTACAGGCGCGCTCATATCTGCAGCTGCTGCTGTGCACCCACATGTGTTTGTCATCGGCACCATGCGCCGCGGCACGCTGTGGGAAACCACTGCGATTCCCGAACTTCGTTCCCAGGCCAAGGCACTAGCGAAGGTGCTCGCGTACTAGTGGGCGTTGATGGACTCGAACCCCTGAGCCAGAGACCTTGCCGCTTGCCAAGTACAGTTTCAACATGCGCCGTGCGGCAGTCGGAGTGTTGGCCGCAGCAGGCCGCACCACGTTGTCGAGGCGACCGATGAAGGAGCCCAGCGATGCCACGCTTGCGTCAAGTTCCGCGCGCTGAAGCCGACCCGTCGGTGCTGGCTGTATACGACATGTTGTTTGGCGACCGCGACCCCGTGAGTCAACCCGGCACCGCGACGGGAACCTCGGGCGACTGGTGGACGGTGTTTGCCCTCGTGCCCGAGATCTTTGAACACGCCGTGCGCGGCTTTGCGTTGTATCGCAACCCGGCGCGGCGGCTTGACGCACAGTTGCGCGAATTGGGCCAAACCCGCGTCGGTTGGGCGCGCGCCAGCCAATTCGTCTTCTCGCAACATTGCAAGTCGTGCCGCACCGCAGGCATCAGCGAGGCAAAGATTCAGGCGATTCCCCATTGGGCAGCCAGCGACGAGTTCACCCCTGTCGAGCGTGCCGTGCTTGCCTACACCGATGCACTCGTCTACGACGGTGGTCGTGTCGCCGACGGAGTCTTTGCCGAGTTGCGCAAACATCTGTCAGACGAAGAGATTCTCGAGCTCACCTACATCACCGCGATGTACGACATGCACGCGGTGATGAGCCGGGCGTTGCGCACCGAATTCGATGACAAAGACGAACCCATCGTGGAGATTGACGGGCCCGACGGCCCGCGCATGGGATTGAAGATTCGATGACCACAACGCCATCGACCCATGTGACTCGCAGCGGCGTGCACCACGTGGCGTACGCCTGTCGTGATCGCGAGGCGACCCGTCACTTCTACGAAGACCTGCTCGGGTTCCCGCTCGTGCACACCGAAGTCACCCGCGTGCCCGAGAGCGACTCGTTCTTCCGCCATCTCTTTTTTGAGTTGGGCGACGGTTCATCGATTGCGTTCTTCGACCTGCACGACATGGGAGAAAAGCCCGACTGGCGATCCGAGGTGTCGACTGGCAACGGCCTGCCCGTGTGGGTGAACCACATCGCGTTCAAGGCTGACGAGTCGACGCAACGGCGCGTGCGCGAACGACTGGCAACAGCGGGCATCGAGCCAATCATGGATGTCGACCACGGGTGGTGTCACTCGCACTACTACCTCGACCCGAACGGCATCATGGTGGAGTTCTGCCGCGACACACCCGGCTTCACGCCCGACCCACAGGCGGCCCGTGCGGCACTCGCCGATGATGCCGCCAATGTTGCCAATGTTGCCAATGGCTCTGCCGCCAGTAACTCCGGCGACGTGGCCGGTCACTAGCCCGTGATGTCGCGCGGGGTGGTCGGTGGCCTCAGCACGCTGCTCGTCGTGGTGTATGCCGTCGGTGCGGGTCGCTGGGTGTCGACCGACGCTGGTTGGTATCGCTCGCTCGTGCGCCCGCCGTGGCAGCCGCCCGATGTGGTGTTCGGGCTCATTTGGCCCTACAACTTCGTGATGATCGGCGTAGCCGGGTGGATTGTTGCTGGCCGCGAGCAGCGCACCGAACAGATCGTGTGGTTGGTGTCGTTGGCACTGAGCATTGCTGCAGCCCTCACGTGGGCGTATCAGTTTTATGTTCCTCACGCGTTGACGACGGCCGGGGTTGCGCTGGCAGCCGCGACAGTGCTGACGCTGCCGCTCGTGGTGGTGGCGTTTCGCGCAGCCACGTGGGTTGGCGTGGCGCTCGTGCCATACCAGTTGTGGCTCGCCGTCGCGACATCGCTCGCCTTCGGCTACGCCAGCCGCAACTAACGGTGGGCGTTGAGGGACTCGAACCCCCGACCCTCTCCTTTCATCGCAGATGTATTCTGTGTGTCATGAAAAGGACATCAGCATTTCTCGCAGTTCTGTCCATTGTTGCCTTGCTACCGACTTCTCTGGCGTCGGCAACCAGCCCCGGCGAACCGTGTTCAAAGTTTGGTCAAGTCATCAAGGTGAAGTCGGGTTCAAAGACCATCGAGCTCATCTGTGATCAAGTTGGGCCAAAGATACTTTGGCAAGTGCGTAGCGGTAAAGGTTCGGGTTCGGCGGGCACGGGCGGAAGTAACAAAACATCGAAGCCGGGTGTATCCACATTTTCAATCGAATCTCTTCCGATCAATCTCAGTGCCAACCCATGGCAGTGGCCCACAGACACAAACAACTTTTGGGCCCGCACGTATCCGGTGGTCAATGTCTTTGGACGGTCTTATCAGGGCAAGGCCGAAGCGACCCTGATGTTCAACTACGTGAAACTTGGAACTCCTGTTCTCGCGCCGATCACGGGCATCGTTCTTGAGGTGAGAAATCAACCCGAATCGTGTGACGTTGAGTTGTATATGCGGGCGAGCAGTGGAGAAATCCTCTCCCTCGACCACATCAGCACCACTTTGAAGGCTGATAAGAACAAGGTCATTAAGGCCGGCGAAGCCATCGGTTCGGTGACGAAATGGGAGTGCAAAGAACCGTTTGGTCGATTTGAACTGATGTACGGTGCAGAAAAAGACAAGGTGTACACCGCCATTTGCCCGATGAACGTTCTCTCCCCGAAAATCAAGAGCACGTCAGTTGCAGCGATTCGCGACCTGATGGTGCGTTGGAATAAGCATGTCGGCTCTGGCGGCGCATCCGCCTATTCCGCCGCCGACCTCGAACGTGGAGTCTGCGAGACTGAGACTGCTCGCGGGTAAGTCAGCAACAACACACACTGATGATGGCAATGCCACACTGGCAGCACCAAATACGGTGGGCGTTGAGGGACTCGAACCCCCGACCCTCTCCTTGTAAGGGAGATGCTCTAACCAACTGAGCTAAACGCCCGCAGCACGTGCATGCACGAGTTGGTTGAAGTCTACGAGTGGTGACTCGTCGCACTACGCAAATGCTTCGACGGGCAAGTCACGCTCGCCTGCTGCGACGGCGGCCCTTATTCGGGTGGCAACAACATCAGGCGCAAGACCTTCGGGCATCTTTGGTGCAACGCCAGCAAGCGGTCGCGTGGCGAGCCCAGTTTCGGTGTGCGGCGGTCGTGCATCAATCACATCGATGCGGCGGCGGCGCAGTTCGCGAGCAGCAGCCGTCATCGCTGCCCACGCTGCTGCCTTTGATGCGCTGTATGCCGCCATGCCGGCAAACGGTTGCGTGGCCACCACGCCAGAAAGATTCACGAAGAAGCCTCCGTCGGTGATGTGCGGCGAAGCCTCACGCACCATCACGAGCGGTGCAATCGCATTGACTGCAAAGAGTCTGGCAATGGTCGCATCATCCAGATCAGCGATGTTGCCGAATGCGACAACACCGGTGGCGTTTACGACCCCGTCAAATGGCGCGACCGAAGCAAACGCCGTGCTGAGTGCAGCATGGTCGGTAACGTCGGCAAGGGCGTACTGCGACACACTCGCACCATCAAGCCGCGTATG
Organism: Actinomycetota bacterium; assembly: GCA_041175765.1. GTDB lineage: Bacteria > Actinomycetota > Acidimicrobiia > Acidimicrobiales > Ilumatobacteraceae > F1-60-MAGs027. The sequence goes on from JBEDEI010000020.1 coordinate 13,695, forward strand.
GTCACGCACGATGGCCGACACACGCACGCCTGCAGCGGCAAATTGGGCGGCGATTCGCGCGCCGAGCACACCGGTCGCTCCGACCACCACCACGTGCAGCCCCGAAAGTTCGCGTGGCATGGCTACGCGTTCTCGCGAACACGCTGCAAGTCGGCGAACAATGCGGAAGTCGCAGCCACAATTGGCGAGCGACGCTCGCTGTGTTCCGTCACCATCAAGTTTCGATTCGATGCTTCGCCCACGAGTGCTCCTGCTTCGGCGCAGATATGTACGCTTGCCAAATAGTCCCACACCCCGTGCGACGACAGATCTACCCAGCCATCCAATGTGCCCTGGGCCACCAGACAAATGTCGAGTGCGGCGGCACCAAGTGCGCGAAACTGCGCCCACCCCGGATGCTTCTTCGGTAAACCCGACACGCCCACAACTGCATCGGCGATGCGCACACAGCGTGACGGCGAGATTGCTTCGCCATTGTGGAATGCGCCGCCACCAAGTGTGGCTGTCCAGCGATCTTCGTTGGTGAACTGATTAGCTACCAGCGAAGCACGATGTCCACTCGCATCGATAGCCGCCAATGCGGTGGCATACCACGGCACCCGACGGCTGGCGTTCGTAGAGCCATCGAGCGGATCCATCACCACGATGATGGAATCCTCTCGCCACTCCCCCGTGCGTCCACTCTCTTCCGAGAGCACTGCACACCCAGCAGCATGCAGCACTTCGAGTGCGGCAGCATCGGCACGTAGATCAACGGAATATTGCGTGGCACGCTTCCCCGACAAACCCCAATCGGTATTCGTGCTCAGCACCCCGTACACGGCATCGGCAACTTCGTGCAGCACTGCAAGAATCTCGGCATTCGACGACGAAACGGAAAGTGTGGTCATTGCTCGGCGTTCATTGCTCAGCGCTCATCACGCACGAACGGCTGACCAAGCATCTTTGGCGCACCAAGCAAACGTCGGGCACGGGGCGTCGACAAAAACACCAACACCACCAGCGTGATGAGATACGGGAACATCGCCACAATTGTGGAAGGCAGGATGTTGATCTGTTGTGCCTGCAGTGTGAACGGCACCTGCAACGAAAAGCCAAACAGCACCGCACCACCAATCGCCCGCAGTGGGCGCCACGCGGCAAACACCACCAACGCCAACGCAATCCAGCCGATGCCGTTCGTCGTTGCAGCTTGGTTCCACGCCGCAGCACGCGCAAACATGTACCAGGCGCCAGCAAAACTCATGAGCGCACCACCCACAATCGTGTGCACCCAACGAATACGTGCCACCGAACCGCCCTGCGCGTCCACGGTTGCCGGTGCATCACCAGTGGCCCGTAGCAACAACCCTGGTCGAGTGCGCAAGATGTAGAACGACGCAGCAGCAGCAAGCACCCAGGTGAGATAGGTGAAGATGTCGTGCCCGAAGAGCACTGGACCCAAGAATGGCAGATCCGATAGCGGCCCAAAATCGATGTTGGTAATCACCACGGGGCGTGGGTCGCCCTCAATCGGCTTACCGATAAAAATCGACAAACCAGTCCCAAAGATGACCATCGCCAAACCCGTCACGATTTGATTTGCGCGCAATCCAACGGTGAGGCCGGCGTGCACCGTTGACAGAATCACACCAACGAGGATGGCTACCACGAGCCCCACCCAGAGATTGCCCGTGCCGTCGGCAGCCAGAAACGCCGACACCGCACCCATCAACAACATGCCTTCAACGCCAAGGTTGATTACGCCACTGCGTTCGGTGATGATTGCACCAAGCGAAGCCAGAATCAATGTCGTGGCGATGCTGATGGAGTCGGCGAATGTCAACAGCCAAATGTTGGAGTTCATGTCACGGCCCGCCTCACACGACTGATTACCACCCGGTTACGGCGGAACAGTTCCCCGCCCAACGCAAACAGCAATACGGCACCTTGCAGCACCACGGCAATCGCAATCGGTACGGGCTCGTTGGAAATCTGCAGAGCATTACCACCCGTGCGCAAACCTGCAAAGAGTATCGCCACGAAGATCACCGCGACGAAGTTGTAACGCGCCAAAGCTGCCACCACGATGCCGGCGTAACCCAGCCCAATCTGCATGAGGCCTGGGTCGACCTTGCCGGCTGGCCCGACCACATACGTGGCACCACCAAAGCCCGCCAACGCACCCGACGCCAACAACACCGACGTCTGCAACCATGTAGCGCTCATCCCCGCGTAACGTGCGGTATTTGGTGAATCTGCATAGACCGAGGTTTCGTATCCATAATTCGACATACGCATGTACCAAAACAATGCAACGGCGAGTACGACCGCCACGAAGAACGTCGGGTACACGTTCGTCACTTTGTCGGTGAAGAACGAAATCGGTGACAGTCTTGCGCTCTCAGCAACGGGGCGACCTTGCGGAAACGACGTGGTCGGATCTCGAAAGAAACCTGCCGAACTAAAGATGAAGTAGTTCACCAAGTTCAATGCCACATAGTTCAGCAAGAGCGTGCTCACAATTTCGCTCGTACCGAGTCGGGCGCGCAATAGAGCGGGCACCAACACCCATGCGGCGCCGGTGAGCGCACCAACAAGCAGCACCAGCGGCACCGCAAGCACGCCAGGTAGCGAATCAGCAAGTGCAATGCCCGCCCACGCGCCACCAATCATGCCGAGGTACAACTGGCCTTCTTGGCCGATGCTGTACAAGTTCATGCGAAAGGCGAATGCGGCGGCCAAGCCCGTACAGATAAGTGGTGTGGCCAAACCGAGCGTGTCGGTGATGCCATAAAAACTGGTGTAGCCGTTGTCCAGCAATTTGCCGTAGGTACCGAGCGGCGAGTATCCGGTTGCGGCTAAAAATATTCCGCCAACGATCAATGCAAAAAGTACCGACAACAGCGGCACGAGCACCGTCGTGCTGCGGGGTGTGGACATTCGTTGCTCCAGGCGAACACTGCGACCCAACAGAATCATGCGCGCTCCAACGTCATGTGGCGATCCCCGCCATTGCGCGCCCGATGTGGTCAAGGTCGGCGTCATTACCCGGCTGTTCAAGCGTGATTTTTCCGCGGTACAACACCATCACCCGGTCGGCGAGTGTCATCACTTCGTCGAGATCTTCGCTAATCAGCAAGATGGCTTTGCCCGCATCGCGTGCTTCGTCGAGCAATGCATGCACAGCCTCCACTGCACCCACGTCTAATCCACGGGTTGGCGAACACACCACCAACACTCGTGCTCCGCTCACTGCGAACAGCTCGCGTGCGAGCAATACCTTTTGTGCGTTGCCGCCCGACAGTTTGCGCGTGGGCGTGAGCGGTCCGGGCGTTTTGATCTCCAATTGTTTGATGAATGTCTCACACTCGGCGAATGCGCTGGCGCGATCCACGAGAAACCCTCGTTCGCGCGTCAGCACCATATTGTCGACCATCGACAGTGATGGGGCGAGCCCGGTGCCCAAACGATCTTCCGGAACATAGGCAAGCCCAGCTTGGCGAGTACCACGCGCCCCGGCGTGAGCAGTGGGCGTGCTG
>JBEDEI010000021.1:0-17920 GCA_041175765.1 Actinomycetota bacterium
GAAGAGTTTCCGTGTCTTGCCGCGACATTAGTGAGGCAGCGCCAAACTCGCCAAGTGACACGGCAATAATGAGGCCCACCGATGCAACGATTGCCCGGCGCAAGAGACGAAGATCAATGTGGAGGAGTCGTTGCGTTTCGCTTGCACCAAGTACTGCAGCTGCATGATGCAGACCATGTGGAATGGATCGCCACGTTGGTACGAGCACCCGCACAGCCAGTGGGAATGCCACCAGAGTGTGGGCAGTGGCTATGAACCACCAGTGTGCTCGCCAATCCCACCAGCCGCTGTCGAAGGTGACGAGCAAGCCAAGGCCGAGTGTGACGGGGGAAAGCGCGAGTGGCACGACACTGAGCCCATAGATGAATCTTCCTGCCGAGGGAAGCCTGACGATGCCGAGGGCAGCGCACACTGCAAGTAACACTCCAACGACACCGGCAACGAGCGCAGTGCGTAATGACGCCACCAAGGAACCCACTATTGATGTATCGCGCAACGACTGCCAGGCAGCGAGCGACATCGTGTTGCCAACGTGGATGGATTTCCAGAAGAGCATGACGAGTGGCAACAGCACGAACACACTCGTGCCCACACCAATGAGCACGGCATATGGCCGTTGACCAGTGGCTAGTGGTTGAAGCGTTGGCATCGTGCGCTGCGACGGTGTGAACTGTCGTCCGCCAAACAGGTGTATGCCACCCACGATCAGCACGATGAGCACAAGCTGAGTCAGTGCAAGAACGGTTGCTGCCGAGATGTCGCCAATACCGAATGCACGCAGAGCAATGTCACTTTCTAGTGTGCTGCGTCGCGGTCCACCCAGCACACGAACCACTGCAAACGATGTAAAGCAATAGAGGAAGATGAGTCCCGCAGCAGATGCCACGGCACCACGAAGCGATGGCCACCAGATGGTACGTGCAGTGATGGCCGGTGATGCACCGAGAGTTCGAGCCGCATCAAGAACACGTGGATCAAACATTTCGAGGCGGGTACCCACAACGCGCACCACAACAGCCAAGTTGAAGTAGGCGTGGGCAACTACAACGGCAAACACGGTGTAGTGCAAACTGCGTGGCAGCAAGGCCAAAAATGCCGTACCTACCACGATTGATGGAAGCAAAAAACCCACGGTGGTGAGGGCCCGAAGAACACGCCGCCCCAAGAAGTGATGCCGTCCGATCAGCCACGTGACGGGGGCTGCAATCAACAGTGTGGCGATCGCGCTCAAGGTGGCCTGCCAAGTAGAGAACCAAATCACTCGCCAAGTAGTCGACTGCGACAGCACGCGAGTGATGTCTGCCTGCACCATGTATTGGGTCGTCATCATGCCGAGTGGCACCACCAGAAACGCCAGCATCCATGCACCAACGGGAACCGTGGCGAAACGGCCAAAACGTCCAAAACTGTGACTCGGGATGCCGTAGGTCATCGCAGCATGATGTTGCTGAAGATGTCCAACCAGTTGGCGCGTTGCTCACTAATGATGGCCGGATCAATTGTTAGTGGATTTTCTGGTCGCAGCGAGAAGTCCAGAAACTCTCGGGGCACCACTGCCGTGCGATTGATTGGCCACACGAATTGGGTGAGCGGGAGATCTTCTTGGAATCGTCGCGAGACGAGAAAGTCGATAACTCGCTGCGCAGCCTCCAGATGTTTGGTGCCACGCAGGATGCCAGCAAACTCATATTGCCGAAAACATGTAAGGGCAGCGATTGCCGTTGGCGCCTCAGTCGGTCGCGGGTCAGCAAATAGCACTTCTGCAGGAGGGCTGGTGGCATAACTCACCACGAGTGGGCGGCTGCCGTCGGAGGCTGCAGTGAAATGACCGTAGTACGCATCACTCCACGACTCGACAACCAGCACGCCATTGTCACGCATTGTGGTCCACCAGTTCTGCCACTCGTCACCAAACTCGGCGATGGTGGCCAGCAAGAATGCCAATCCTGGTGACGAAGAAACAGGGTTCGGCGTGACGAGCAGATTTTTATAGGTAGACGATGTCAGTGCTCGCAAGGTAAGAGGTGGTGTAATGTTCCGCTCTGCAAACCAAGCCTTGTCGTAGTTGATGCAGACATCTCCAGTATCTACCGGTGTGACCGCGCCGTTTGGCGCAAGGGCAACTGCACTTGCATCCAGATCAGCCTGGTGGATGCTGACATAGGGCACAAAGACGTCAGCATCGAGAGCCCGCGACAGCAGCGTGTTGTCGATACCCCATAGCACGTCACCTTCGGGGTTGCCACTTGCCAATACTGCTTTGGTCACCAATGTTCCGGCATCACTACTTCGCACCACACTGATTTGGATTCCTGTTTCGGCAGTGAAGTCGTCAAAGATTCCCTCGGTTGGGGTAAAAGAATCGTGTGCCAGCAGCGTGATGGTGATTGGTTCATCGCTCGTGGTGCCAGCATCATTTGTTGTGGCAGTGCATGCTGCAGCAAAGCAACTGATACCTACTGCAAGAGCGATGTTTCGCCAGGAAGTCACTGCACGTTCTCGTTCTCTGCGTGTGGTGCTTCGATCGTTACAAAAAGTCGACCGGTTCGAATCGCAATGGAAAGGGTCTCGGCGACGGCGCGATTGCTGATACCACGTGACGCCGCCACGTGCAGAGTGTCGTTGTGGAGTGGCCACTGCAGACCAGTGGTGGTAATGCCGTCGACATCGCCACCGAATGGAATCAAGCCCACGGTGGCTCCGATTGGTGCAGTGATGCTGATTGCAGTACGAACTGCGTAGAGATGGGATGTACCGATACGTGCCTCGACAACGCAGTGTCGCAACTCGTCCAGGAACATCACGGCAAAGATGCCCAACTGGTGGTCCAACCGCCCACCGCCACCGCTGAGCATGACGATGCGTTGGGCACCGGCCTGCGCAGCATGAAGGAGTGCAAGTTCGGCGTCGCTTGCGTCCTTCTCGCGCGGATGGCGAATCACCGTTGCACCGAGGGCTTCGACGGCAGCAAGTGCCGTGGGGTGTACGGAATCCATGTCGCCGACAACGGCGGTGACGTGAAGACCAAGTGCATGTGCAACATCAACACCCGAATCAGCAGCAATCACCACATCGTGCTGAGGTAAGGACGCCAGCACATCTGCGGTAATTCCCGCTCCACCGAGCACCACGAGAGCCGTGGATGATGAAGACGTCGCTGTCATTGTGCTCCCTCCGCTGGCATTACCCAGATCAGGTCTGCGGGTCGGTGGTGGCTTCCACCCTCTCAGTCCGATGAACCTCGGACTCCCCGTGCTTGTGACAAGAACGCTAATGCCTTCGGCGACTCTTCCCCCAACGGTGCTCAGTAGCCTGCCAGTTGTGTCAGAAACAAAAGTCTCGCCGTTGGCCGCTATGTCACCGCGCGACACCATCATTGCAGTGACACCAGTTGCCCTCGACAAGCTCAAGGAGCTACGTGCCACCGAGCCGGATGCCGAAAAGCTCGGGTTGCGGATGGCGGTGGTTTCGTCACCTGGTGAAGACTTCCGGTACGACTTGGTCTTCGAAGAATTCCTGAAATCCGCCTTCACCGACGAAGTCCGCACAATTGACGGGTTCAAGTTCATCATTCCGGCAAGTGACGTCGACTCACTGCGGGGTTCTGAGCTTGACTACAACGAACAAACAGGCTTGGTGTTGCGAAACCCGAACAAGCCGAAAGCTCCGGCTGTCGAAGGTCTCGTGCGAGAAGACGAGACCTCGGCGCAAATCGAAGCAATCGTGGCGGTTGATGTGAACCCGATGTTGGCGGCACATGGTGGTTTCGTCACCTATGCCGGGCACGACAAGGAAGGCACTGCCTACTTCACAATGGGTGGCGGGTGCCACGGCTGTTCGATGAGCAAACAGACGATGCTCGAGGGTGTGCAAACGATGATTACGGAGAAAGTACCGGTCATTACGCGAGTACGCGATTTGACCGATCATGCTGCGGGCGCGAACCCGTATTATCGCTAACGCACCGCCACGGAAAATTGCTGCTCGTCAGCCATCGCCGCCACGCCGCTGCGCTGCAGCGGCAACCAGACAACCCGCCTTGTCGCGCAACTTGATGCGTCGCACTTCGTCACTTGGCGAAGTGTTAATACCTAACTTCCAGTCGTCGAGGTATGGCTGTGGCCAGATTTCACCACGCCGTAAATTCTGTTCTGACATCGGACAGATACGTGAGATTCCGAAGTGCAAGTGACACAGTGTGATGCGTGCGTTACCTGATTGACCTACAGTGCCGAGTTTGTCTCCCGAGTCCACACGTTGGCCCTTCTTCACATCAATTCGACCGAGATGCGAGAAGTAGTAACGGACGAAATCGTCACCATGCAGTGTGATGGTTAGCCCGCCGCGGGTGCCGGGGTCATCTCGGTTGCGGTCCCAATTGTCGGTCGTTCGTAGGTCGGCGATCACACCAGAGATCGGCGCACGAACGAGTTGTCGGCAACCCGTGAGGTCTGCTGCCGGGTAGTTGAGGTGGTCGCGCGGGTAGAACACCCGCGGCCCAGACACCGGGAATGTGTATCGCCACTCGTTGCGCTTCTTGCGTTGTGAGTCGGATTCGCTATTCGGTGCAAGAGTCGCCGGTTGGGGTTCGGGTGCTACAGATTGTTGTTCACTCCTGCCATCGGCCGACGGTGATGCTTGCGCACCAGAAGACACAACTAGTGCAATTGCAAATGCGGTGGTGACAAGTCGAGACTGCGTCACCTCATGGCGCTACTTTTTTGTAAAGCCCTTCGGGCACTTCGGGTTCACTCCAGTTACTTTACGTGTGGTCTTGCCCTTCGTGCAGGTGATTGAAGTCTTTTTACCCGTAGTTGGTTTGGTGGTGGCTTCAACCTCACCCGAACCTTGCTTGATACGCAGCGTCGCTCGTTTGACAGTGAACGAGTCCATTCTCTCGGTTTGTGAGTAGTAAATGCGAAACACGTTGGTTGCGGTCTCGTACCCAGTTGGGTCGAGACGTGATGGCCCACTGCCTGTGATGGCGACAGGTGCGCTCCAAGTGAGACCATCTATGGAAGTGGACATGAACAACTTCTGGTTTCTCGACGAGGTGCAACCAATATCGGCAAGAATCATCAACCACTCGCCGTCTTTGGCCCGCAGCACTTCGGTGTCGACGTAACCACCCTCGAGTCGCCAGCCGGCATCTTTGGTGAACGAGATGCCGTCGACTGAGGTGTATGACGCGATCTTTTCGGTGCAGTTGCCTTCGACCGGACTTTCAACGATGTAGATGCGAATATCGCCGTTTGGCAGCACGACGGCGTCTGGCACACCCCAGGCGCGAATGTCCTTTGATACTCGCGTTTGCGTGCTGGTGATTGTGGCGGCTCCGAGCGAGAGACAGTTGGCGTCGTTGCAAGGGGCCGAATACACCGCCTGTGTGTTCTTTGACGGCTCGACTTGCTTGAAGTATGCACGTAGCTGCCCACTTCGGGTGCGCGCGATCGTTACGTCGCTGATTGGCCAACTCGTACCCGTGTTGAAGACTTCGGTCGCGCACACACCAGTGTCGTTGCACAGGCTGACAACAGTGCCGGCAGGGCCATCAGAGCGCCACACACGGTCGCCACTCGCAGTTTTCTCAACGTGCGGTGAGACACCAGTTATGCCGAGCGAGACGGCATCATCCGTGAGTTCCCAGGTGACCACTGCACCAGCAGGCGAAGGGAGCAGTAATGCAAGTACAACTGCGCTAACAACGAAGGTGATTCGAGTGTGTTTGGTCATGAAATCTTAACTACTACGAGCGAAAATAGCGGTGTGTCGAGCTACGTGAGTGTGGGGTCGAAGTATTCACGTAGGCCGTCGCCCAGCAAGTTGCAGCCGTAAATCGCCAGCGCGATGACCAGCGCTGGCCAAAGCGGAAGGAGTGGCGTGACGAGAATGTATTGCTGGGTTGACGCAAGCATCCGTCCCCACGATGGGTGTGGTGGGGTGGTGCCGAGGCCCAGATACGACAATGTGGCCTCCGCAGCAATGGCTATCGACGCCACACCCGACGCTTGGACGGTGATTGACGGCAGCAGGTTGCGTAGCACGTGACGGCGAATCACCTCCGTGGTGTTGGCGCCGGCATAACGGGCAGCAATCACGTAGCTCGTACCCAAAATCCGTCGTGCTTCGCTGCGAGTAACTAGTGCAACAGACGTTGAAGTCGCGAGTCCAATCGCAACGATGGCAATTTCCGTGGATGGCCCGTAGGTTGCCGCCAAGATCAATGCAACCAACAGTGCTGGAAAAGCCAGGCCGATTGCCAGCGTGGCGGTGATGAAGTCGTCGGCTCTACGCGATACCGTCGCAGCAAGAATGCCGACGCTAAGACCGAGTGCCATAGCGATGATGACGGCAGCCGCAGCCGCAGCCAGTGATGTGCGCGAGCCGGCCATCAAGATACTGAGCACATCACGCCCGAGTTGATCGGTGCCCAGCAGGTGCTGCCAAGAGAACGGGTCGAAAACGTTCGTGCTGTTCACTGTGGTGGGGTCATAGGGCGTCCAAATATTTCCCAAGAAAGCCATTCCAGACAGCGCACCAATGATGACCACACCTGCAACAAGTGACGGTGAGCGTTTCACGTCGTACGTCTCCGCGGGTCGAGGCGTTCCTGTAGTACGCCTGTAGCGAATTGCACGGTAAAGACAATGGTGGTCACCACAAGAAGACTCCCTTGCACCTTGAGGTAGTCACGTGCTGCGATATCACGTACCAACATGGCGCCAAGACCGGGAAGTGCGAACACATTTTCCACAACAACGGCTCCGACGATGAGCGTGGAGATTTGCAGAGCGAGCACCCCGAGAACGGGAACGAGCAATAGCCGTCGCGCCGTTGAGATGGATTGCGGCTTTGTCATGCCAGTTGCGCGTGCCGTACGGTAAGTGTCCGACGCAATAAAGTCGAGCGCTTCCGAGCGTGCAAAACGGGTGAGCATTGCCGCCTGAGACAACGAAAGCACGGCCACCGGCAACACGAGCGAGCGAATTGCACTACCTGTTGCACGCCAACCATCGACAGGAAATCCGCCCGCAGGCAGGATGCGCAACCAGACGGCAAAAATGACGACAGCAACGATGCCCAGAACGACGATCGGAATCGCCAAACCAATCTGTGATGCCAGCGTCAGCACAACACTTTTCCAATTGGAGCGCTGCAACGCACTTCGTTGCCCAAGCCATAATGCAGCCATCACAGCAAGCAGGGATGAAGCAACAATGAGCGGAAGTGTGACATCAAGTCGTGAAACGATGTCGCTGCCAACGTCACTGCCCGACATGAGAGAGGATCCAAAGTCACCTCGCATTGCGTTACCGAGCCACTGCACGTACTGAGTGAAGAGCGGTTTATCAAGACCGTATTCGCTGCGTAGGCGCTGTAAGGCTTCGGGTGTGGCGTCGGTGCCGAGTTTTGCAGTGGCCAAGTCACCTGGTAAAACACGGAGCAAAGCAAAAACGAAAAAGGTCGAGCCAAGAATGCCCGCACCACTGACTGCGAGCCGGCGAAGTACGCCGCTCATGTCTACGAAATCTAGACGCGTTCGATGCGGGCGGCGTAGTACGAATCGCCAACGGCATTCTTGGAAAGACCCGCCACGTCACGTTTGGCAACTTGCAGATTGGGCATCAACCACAACCAGTCGCTTGCCGATTGCTCAGACAGCAAACGAGCGGCACCACGGAGGGCAGCCGTACGCTCCTCACTGGTCGATGCGGCACTGGCGGCTGTAATGAGTTCACGGTAGTCGGCGTTGTCGAAGCGGAAGTAGTAGTCGGGGTTTGCATAAATCGCCATGTCGTTGCGCTCGATGTGACAGACGATTGACATGTCGTAGTCCGCCTTGGTAAACACGCGATCCAACCACTCCTCCCAAGTCACGGGAGTGATGGTGACACTGAATCCGACGTCTTTGAGCGCTGCGGCGATGAACTCACTCGAGTTCGTTGCGTAGTTGATAGGCGGAACATCCAGAGTGATGGGAGTTCCGGGTGCCACGCCTGCAGACACGAGCGCATCCCGCGACGCATCGACATCAAAGGGTGCTACATCTGTCAAGTCTTCAAACCATGGGTCGGTGGGTGGCACGAAGCTTCCAATTTCCGTGCCATATCCGGCCCACGCCACATCGATGAGTGCTGATTTGTCAATTGCTTGGCGCACTGCCTTGCGCACCGCAACATTGTTGAACGGTGCACGTGAGTTATTCATACTGAGGGTGACTTCGCAGTTGGTGGAACCACTCAGCACCTTGAGATCACTCCGTGATTCAAAGACCTCCAATGTCTCTGGCGATTGCACGGTGGTCATGATGTCGATATCGCCAGCCAGCATCGCATTGCTGAGTGCACTCGCATCGGCGAAGTAGCGGAACACCACCGTCTTGCTGTCGGATCGTCGACCCCAGTAAGTATCGAAGCGGTCCAACGTGATGCTGTTGCCCTTGTCCCACTTCGTCAGCACAAATGGACCAGTACCGTTGGCAGTCGTTGCAAAGTCAGTCGTGTCTTTTTTGAAGATGACTCCACCGCGCTGCGACAAGCTGTACAGAAAATCGTTGTCACGCTCGCTCAGCGTGATGGTCACCACATTTCCGGCAGCCGTCACGCTGTTGACTCGAGCGAACTGGGCAAGCTGCGTGGGCAGAATGGTGGTCGACTTATCGTCAAGCAGTCGAGACAGACTCCACACAACGTCGTCAGGGGAAAGTTCACGACCATCATGGAACGTTGCTTCACGCAGGGAAAACGTGTAGGTGAGGCCATCTGCTGAAACGTCGTACGACTCTGCGAGGGCGGGGCTGATTGAGCCATCGTCGCTCGCGCGAACCAAGCCTTCGTACACATTGTCGAGAAGTACCTGGGGAATTGCTTGTCCGGCTGTGCCGCTGATATCCAGACTGGTGGGTTCAAGGGTGAAGCCAATGGTGACGGTCGTATCGTCGGTGCTCGAGTCGCTTTGTGCACTACAACCCACGACGGCGATACATGTTGCGGTCAAAGCGGCAAGGAGTCGTCTCATCCACCCAATTCTACGAAGAGCCTTCGGGCAGCCCCTACGATGGGGTAAAGATGAGCACCGTAGAGACAGCAGCAGATCTCGAGCAATTGGTCGCCGACCTTCTCGAGGAGGCGCATGCCCTACGCATGAAATACGAGGAATTCAGTCGGTACACCGAGGCCAAGGTGGCGGAATTCGTATCTGCTCGACGCGAGTTACAAACCGAGCGCGATGGTGCTTTGCAAGAGCGCGACTACGCCTTCCACCACTTGGCACTCGTTCAACAAGATCTTCACATCCTGCGTCAACGACAAGACCAGTTGCACGAACAGTTACACAAGGCCGTCAAGCAGCGCGATCGTGCGCGGGCCAGAGTCGCCGCTCTCGAGGCATCACGCGCAGTGCGTATTGCGGTGCGCATTCGAAAACTACTGCGACGCTAAGAACTCAGCAAAAAGGGCAGTCCACTCGGGTTGCCAGTCATGTGGCCAATTGATATTCGTCAACAACTCCACCTTGGCGCCATTCAAACACGTTGCAATCGATGATTTCACTGAGCACGATTGCGACTCGGCGAATCTCTGCATAGACATTTGCGCACTGGGGAATTCGAGCCCAGCAGTGATTCCACCCTCTAGTGGCACGACGAGGTCGGCTCCGCCATGTACATGCAATGCGCTTACGGGTTGAGCAGGTGCGCATGTATCCACCATGAACGCACCTGCTGCTACGGCGATTGCAGTAACTTTCTCCGACAACTCACACGCCAACCGATACGCCATCATCCCTCCATTGGAGTGTCCCATCACCCAGACACGCTGTGGATCGATGTTGTGCTGCCCACCGAGTTTGGTGATGAGCGCATCGAAGAACGCCACATCGTCAACCGGTTCGTAGATGGCAAACGGGCAACAGTTGCCCGCATTCCATGACTGTGGAAGACCGGATTCGGCTCCCGTGCCGTTCGGATACACGACGATGGCTTTGAAGTTGCCCAGACGCTGCAATTCATCTTCGATACCGGTGTAGCTGCGCATGTCTGCAGCAGTGCCACCGAAACCGTGCAATACAAACAGCAGCGGTGCGAACTCACCATTGGATAGGTCCGAAACTTGATAGGAACGTACTCGTCCATCGGGTGTGGTAAGGCTTTCAAAGCCAGGCGGAACGGTGCCCGGCACTGCGGTGGGGGCTTGAGTCGTGGTTGGGCTTTCCCCCACGACTGAGTTTGTGCTGGCAGGGTTGGTTCCGCTGGCTGCGTCGTTATTGGCACAACTCGCAAGACAAAGGACTGCAAGCAACGCAAGGACCGGCAACCGATTGGGATGCATACTTTCTCAGTCTGGCACTTGATGTAACTATAAAACAGTTAGGGTGGTCTCAGTGTTGGATGTAAACGACGCTCAGGCTCAGCGGCTTCAGTCGCAGCAGCGCATTCTTGATGCCGCGCGAGCAGAGGTGGTCGCACGCGGCATTCTTGGAATGCGGGTGGCGGCCGTTGCAGCGAGTGCTGGTTGTTCCATCACCTTGATGTATCGGTACTTCGGAAGTCGCGAGGGCCTTCTCGCCGAAGTGTTGCTCGGTCTCTACGAAGAATCGTTTGCCCGTCAGTTTCAGGACACGCGGCGTTTGCTGGAAGGGTCGAACAGCATTTCCGTCGAGGATGTTTTGGAGTGCATACCACTACCACACGGAAGTGGAGCATCAAAAGAGCATTCCATTCGCAACCAGGTACTGGCCGTGGCATCGACGAATCCCATACTGCGCTCACGGCTGAGTGCGAGCTTGCGTGAAAAGCGGCAGATGTTGGGCACTGTGTTGAATCAGATCGACGCTCGGCTACCCGACGGAGTGAGCCTCGATCACGAAGTGTTTACGATGCTGATCTTCAACATCAACTGGATCTACAACGATTTGCTCGGTGATATGGCGACGAGCAACGAGCAGTACCGCAGTTTGATGAGGCGACTCATCGTCCAAAACTGAAAACGTCGGTTAATAAACTTTATTTCGCTGTTGGAGCGAACGTTTAGTGCTCTTTGTATTTAGGTTCGTATTGTGTTTGCGGCACAGAGCAGCGACCAGGTTGCAGGAGTGTTGTTTCTCGTTGTGCTACTCGTTGCGACCTTGATCTGGTGGTCGATAATGAAAAGACGCCAGAGTTGGTGGTGGGGTTTGACGCGACACCCGCGCGATACCACCGGTGAGCGTTGGTTACGAACCAGCGAAGCACGAGCCGACAAACCACCGCAAGAGCGACGCGTAAACATTGACCGAAGAAGTCGGCGTCGCTAGCGAGTCGTTAGCCGAATACAGCAATAAGTAGTCTCCGTGCGTGACGACACACGAGCAAAAAAAGGCCTCTCAGCACACCGTTGCAGCCAATCAGCGTGCCAGTGATCGAAAGCCAGACGCCGCAGACCTGGAGCGAGTTCGTCGTGGTCACATTGCTTCGTTGCGGGATTCGGTAATTACGAGTAGCGACGGCCGTCGCGTGTTTGATGTCGGCGCCTACGACTTCCTCCGGCAAGGCGCTGCTGCTCCTGACACCGTAAACCCCAACTTGTGGCGACATGCGACGCTGAATGCACACCACGGCCTGTTCAAAGTCGTTGATGGTGTTTGGCAAGTGCGCGGCTACGACATCTCCAACATCACGTTCATACGAGGAACCCGAGGCTGGATCGTCGTCGACCCTCTCACGAGTGAGTACACAGCCCAGGCGTCGCTCAAGTTGATCTGTGATCATGTGGAGAATCTCCCCGTCACCGCAGTGATTTATACGCATTCACACGCGGATCACTTCGGCGGAGTGCTCGGTGTAACGAATCGAGCCGAAGTCGATGCCGGCAATTGTCGAGTCATTGCACCTGAGCATTTCCTGCGCGAAACCGTTGGCGAGAATGTGATTGCCGGGCCCGCCATGGCTCGGCGTGCGACGTATCAGTTTGGACCGCTATTGCCGATTGGGCCGCGCGGCCATGTGGACTGCGGGCTCGGCATTGCCGTACCCACCAGCCCACCGACGTTGTTGGCCCCGACAGAAGAAATCACGGCGACTGGCCAGGAGCTCATCATTGATGGTGTGCGAGTGGTGTTTCAGTTGACACCCGAGACAGAAGCTCCGGCGGAGATGAACTTCTACTTCCCCGAGTTGCGTGCTCTGTGTATGGCCGAGAACTGTTCGCACACGATGCACAACTTGGTACCGATTCGGGGAGCGCTCGTACGAAATGCACTCAATTGGTCGAAGTACATCAATGAGAGCCTGTTGCTTTTTGGCGCGGATGCCGAAGTGCTGTTTACCTCGCATAACTGGCCACGGTGGGGCAGCGAGGATCTGCAAGAGTTTCTGACGCTGCAGCGAGACCTGTACAAGTGGATGCACGATCAGACGATGCGCTATGCGAATCTTGGTTATACGCCCCTTGAAATTGCAGAAACCCTCGTCTTGCCCGACGAATTTCTGCAACACGAACACACTCGCGGCTTTTACGGCGATTTGGTGCATAACGCGAAAGCCGTGTATCAGCGCTACTTGAGTTGGTATGACGGCAATCCCGCCAACTTGCACAAGTTGCCACCAACGGAGGTGGGTAAGAGGTATGTGGAATTAGCAGGCGGGGCAAATCATTTACTGAACGCAGCACGAGCCGCATTTGACGCAGGTGATTACCGCTGGGTTGCCGAACTGGTGAACCATCTGGTGTTTGCCGACCCCGCAAACGACGAGGCACGTGTACTACAGGCCGATGCTCTCGAACAGATGGCATATCAAGCGGAGTCGTCGACGTTTCGAAATGCCTATCTCATGGGCGCACAAGAGTTGCGACAAGGTCCGCCCAAGAAAGCCAACGCAAATGTACGAGCACGAAGTCTGGTGCGTGAGATGACCATTGAGCAGGTGTTCGATGCGTTGGCCGTGCGTACGATGTCGGAGAAACTTGGCGGAGTAGCACTAGCAGTGAACTGGACCTTCACTGATCTGCACGGTACCCCTGACGAGCATTGGGTACTTGGTGTTTCACATCGTACGATCTACTCGTCGCGAGGTCGTCACGATGCGCGTGCAGTTGCCGGGGTGACAATGAGTCGCTCGCTTCTGCTTGATGTAGTTATTCAGGACACCACGTTTGTGGATGCAATCGCAGGCGGACAGGTATCACTTGAAGGCGATGCTGGTGCTCTCATCACCATCTTTGGCAACTTGGATACGTTCTCCATGGGTTTCCCCATCGTCGAGCCGTAACGGCGTCGGCTAGCGACGAATCAGGTAAAACGCGTTGACTGAGTGGTCAATGTCAAGACGCTCAAATCGTGTGAAACCGGCGGTACGTGCCATTGCTTCCGCAGTCATCTCGGAGAGACCGAGCGTTCCAAGCCCCGCACCGTCTGGTGCTGAAAGTGCCGAAGACATGCACGACAACACACTGATGCCGTACATCAACGATGCCATCGGATTTTTCTCGGCGTTCATTGCGAAACCATCGTGGGCTTTGATGTCCACCAGCAACCACGCGCCGTCAGGGTGCAATGCCGCGTGAATCGCCTGCATGACTGTGAGTGGATGAGTCATGTCATGGATGCAGTCAAACGTGCACACGAAGTGCAGGCTGTGGTCGGCTGGTAGTGGCTCCACTTGTGGATCCGCAAACCGCGCATTGGTGAGACCAGAAGTACCGAGACGTTCGTTGGCACGGGCCAGTGCATAGTGCGAGATGTCGTATCCCACGATGCTGGATTTCGGAAACTCCTTTGCCATTCGCAACACTGCTCCACCGGCTCCGCACCCGACATCTGCGACATTCACCCCGTCATGCAACATGTCGACCATGCCGGTGGCCGGCAATACGGTGGGAATCAGATTTGCATTGTTCCAGGGTTCAAAACTGCGCTCGATGCCAACTGCACCGTCGGGGCCATGGCTGTCGTAGTTGTAGCCAAGCCCGGTGCGAAACGACTCGGGCATTCGCTTCAGCGATTCCATGGTTTGTGGCAGTCGATGAAACATACCCATGCCGAATGCTGGATGCGACTCATCGGCGAGAACGGCGACTTGTTCAGGTGACAGAAAGAACGTGTCATCGTCGAGTTGTGGCGGCTGTGAACCAACGGAAGTGAAACTGATGAGCTTTGCCGCCGCTTGGTTGTAGGCCCACTCGCGAACCCAGCGTTCGTGTAATCCGGTGACCGAAGCGAGCTGGGTCGTGGTGAGTGGCTGTGGTGCTGCAGCGAGCGCACGGTACAAACCGAGTTGATCTCCCAAGTGCACCATGCCCGAGGTGACTGCACCTTCCAACTTGGTGAAGAGCAGGAAAGAAAAGAACTTGAGTTTGTTCGTGTCGATGCTCACGACGCAAGACTACGGAAAGATTCCTGCAGACAATCCGAAATCGATGGACAGATTGGCTCCAGTGATCGGCGTCGCAGCAGGCTGTGCCAGAAACCAGATCAGCTCGGCCACCTCACTCGGCGTGATGAAGCGTGCGTGCTCGCGTTGTGGGTATCCCGCGAGCAAACGGTCGTAGTACTCGCGCTCGCCGCCGCCGTAGTTGCGCGCTTGGCCGCGGAGCATCGGTGAGTCGACATCACCCGGGCAAACTGCGTTGACTCGAACTCCACGCGGAGCCATTTCGAGGGCGAGCGCCTTGGTGAAGAGCGAGACACCACCCTTTGACGCGCAGTATGCAGCCGCACCGGAGTTGCCTTGTATCCCAGCATCGCTCGAGAGATTGATGATGCAGCCGCGTGACCGTTCGAGATGTGTGAGGGCTGCCGCACTCACGAAGTAGGTACCTTTCAGGTTCACGTCGATGACCCGATCGAAATCGTCTTCGGTGGTTGTCGCTGTATCGCCCTCATGCCATACCCCGGCGGCATTGACGACGGCATCGAGTCGTCCGCATGATGCAACAACCTGCTCGACGGCTTCACGACACTGATCAACTCGTCGAACATCCTTAATAAGGTTCACGACACCATCTATCTCGGATGGTTGCAGGTCGACATTGGCCGTTCGCCAGCCCCCGGTAATGAAGCGTTGAAGTGTGGCGTCACCTATGCCACCTGCACCGCCGGTGACGAGCACCACGGGTGCAGTATCAATCACGCGAGGAGAATTGGACACTCTGGTGGCACTACCTATTCCGTAATGGTGCGGCGTGGCGTCCAGACGAAATAGTTCCACACCCAGTCGGCAAAGATGCTGGTGCGGTTGCGCCCACCCGAGAGATAGGCGAGGTGTAACGCCAGCCAGGTGAGCCAAGCAAGGGTGCCTTGAAAGCGCAACCATGGACGCACCTCGACCACTGCTTTGCGCCGACCGATGGTGGCCATCTGGCCTTTATCGCGATACGTGAACACTTCGAACGGCTCGTTGCGTTCGCGGCGCAGTAGTTGGCGTGCAACGTGACGACCCTGCTGAATAGCAACGGGGGCGATCATTGGGAGTGGTTTGCCGTCCGCACCAGCGAAGTGTGCTGCATCACCCACCACCCAAATGGAGTCACTCAGTTGCAACTGCGGGTTGATTTTGATTCGATTACTTCGGTCGGAGTCACCTAGAAACTTCCAGTGTGGGGGTGCCACGACACCAGCAGCCCAGATGCGCGTGCCCGCAACGAGTGCGGTTCCGTCTGTAAGAATCAGCGAGTGAGATGTCGCTTGAGTGACGGCTGCGTCAACGCGCACGTTTACCCCCATCTTGATAAGCGCCTTGCGGGCGTGTTCGCTTGAGCCGGGCTGAAAACTTGGCAACAGTCGTGGGCCCGCCTCAAGCAAAGTGACGGTGGCTTGCGGGGCGATGTGCTCAAACTCTCGTTTGATTTCACCCTGGAGTTCGCGCACGGCTCCGGCAAGTTCGACACCAGTCGGCCCGCCACCAACGATCACCACATTCAAACTTTCGATGGGCAAGACACCATCTTCAACACCTTCGTAGGTACGCAGGAGCGATCGGCGAATCTCTCGCGCATCTGCCACGGACTTCATTTGCAAGGTGTGATCTGCAACGCCAGGTATGCCGAACGTGGTGCCTTCTGAGCCCACGGCAAGCACCAAGTCGTCGTAGCCCAGTGTCTTGCCAGTCGACAGCGTGAGTGTTTTTGCTTCAGCATCAACGTTCGAAACTTCGGCACGCATGAATTGCACTTCTCGATAAGCGGTGCGCACCGGAAACGCGATGTCGTCTTCGGGTAGCGAAGCAGTCGCCACCTGATACAGCAGTGGAGAAAACAGCTGATACGGATTGCGGTCTATCAGGGTTACCGAATAGGCCGCCGACCTACGAAGTTTTTTTGCACAGGCCAATCCGCCGAATCCTGCGCCAACGACCACCACATGTTTTTTGGGTGGTGCGGTGCCGAACTCCCGAAGCATGGGTTTAATCTACGTTGCTTGGCGGCGCCGCTCTGCGCTGAACTCTGAATCCTTCGGTGGCGGCGATGGGCTACCGTCATGTAATCGTGCATTTGCTTGACGGAAAAGTTGCGGTTGTCACCGGTGCGGGGAGTGGCCTCGGGCGTGAGTATGCGCTCGGTCTCGCCGCACACGGCGCCACGCTTGTGGTCAATGATTTTGGGGCAGCCGTAAACGGCGAGCAACTGCAGTCGAATCCTGCTCAAGATGTGGTTGGGGAGATCACCTCGCATGGTGGTCGGGCAGTTGCGAGTTTCGCGGACGTCTCGCAGTGGAGCGGCGCAGAGTCGATTATTGATACCGCCATTGCACACTTTGGTCGTCTTGACATCGTGGTCAACAACGCAGGAATCAACCGTCCGAGTTCGTTGGTGGAGTTATCGGAAAAAGACGT
Source organism: Actinomycetota bacterium (assembly GCA_041175765.1). Taxonomy (GTDB): domain Bacteria; phylum Actinomycetota; class Acidimicrobiia; order Acidimicrobiales; family Ilumatobacteraceae; genus F1-60-MAGs027. The sequence goes on from JBEDEI010000021.1 coordinate 16,808, forward strand.
TGACCTGCAGTTGGCTGTGCACCTAAAAGGCACACTTGCTGTCAGTCATTTTGCAGCTGCATATTGGAGTGGTGCGGAGGTGCAGTCGCATCGAGCAATGGTGAATACCACGTCTGCTGTTGGTCTGCATCCGACTGCGGGCGGTGGTGTCTATGGTGCCGCAAAATCGGCGATCGCTGCACTCACGGTGAGCCATGCGCAGGAACTTGCTCGGTTTGGTGTTCGTGTGAATGCCATCGCACCTTGTGCGCGTACTCGTATGGTGAAGGATTCCCCCTCAGTGTTGGCACTCATGCCAGAAGCAGATGGTTTTGATCGTCATGCACCCGAACACGTGACCCCGCTCGTGATCTACCTAGCAAGTTCACTCTGTCGGTTCACGGGTCGAGTGTTTGCCATTGAAGGACCAGACGTGGCGATCTATCAACCATTCGGTGTTGCACAACACTGGTCGGCACCAGGAGCCTTCACACCTGAGTCACTTGCCCAAACCTTGGAAACTTTTGAACTACAGGCCACTACCGATGCGTTCTTTCCCGGCGGGGTAGTGCAACACAAAACCCCACCCGGCCGCGCGTTGCGAGCACTTGAGTGACGGTGGCGCGCTCGGAGGGACTCGAACCCCCAACCCTCTGATCCGAAGAAGGCTGTGAACAGTGCCAGTGGATCCAGCACAGACTCAGGCAGTTTGTGATTACTCGAGCTCGAACGTATCTTGAATTCCAGAAGAAGTTGCGGTGTCACAAAGTCCACTGAGCTCGTTGCTGATGTGAGTCGCTGAGAATTGGGCTCAAGAATTTCCGCGTTGGCAGAAGCATAGTTGACTTCTCGAGTACCGTTCAGAGCTATGTGTATTGTGTGTCAAACAATTTCGGCTGGAGCTGCAGCTCTGACTGGAGTATTGCCAGTTGCGGTACCTGAACTTGAGGTAGCTCAACCCGCTGTGGTAGAAGTTGCGCCGAATTCAATGCAGTCAATGTCAATTTCAGGAAAGATATGCAAGAAAATCGGTCAGGTCCGTAAGACATCAGCGGGCTCTTTTAAGTGCGTTGTAAACGGAAAACAAAAGTTGTGGAGACCGACTCAGGGTGCTGGTGCAGCTATTCCCACTAC
>JBEDEI010000022.1:0-2825 GCA_041175765.1 Actinomycetota bacterium
CAGCCGATCACGCTCAAACAAATTCGCGACGAACTGCTCAATCAGTACAGCGCCGATCCCGACGCGGCACGGGCGCAGTTCGAGCGCGACAAATCCGACTTGCGCAAGTTGGGGATTCCCATCGACATGGTGACGCTTGGCGGCGCGCAAGCGGGCGAAACCGCCTACCGCGTGAATCGCAACAGCTACGAACTCACAGATATGAACTTCACCGACGAAGAGCTCCACGCTCTGCAAGTCGCCGCCGCAACCGTGCGACTCGGTGCGCAGGAAGGTGAGCAGGCGTTGTGGAAACTGGGTGCCGAGCGCGTGAACCCGAAAATTGGCCCCCGTGCATCCATCGGGTTCTCCGACCCGCACCTGGGGGTAATCCTCGATGCGGTAAGCAAGCGCGCCCCCTTGGCCTTCGAATACAAAGGTGAGACGCGCAATGTCGACGCCTACGGCATGTTGGCGCGCAAAGGCTTTTGGTATCTCGTTGGATTTGATCATCTGCGCAAGGCCCAACGAGTATTTCGTGTGGATCGCATCGAAGGACGTGTGATTACCGGTAAGTCAGGGTCGTACACGATGCCCAAGAACCTCGACATCGTGAAAGCAGTGCCAACGGACCGCCAGATGATGGCTGCTGGCGACTACGAGCACCCGACCGCACAGGTGCGTGTGGACTCGTCGCTGGTGCACTCCGTTGCCCGCGAGTTTGGTCGTGGTGCAATCCTGCGCGAAGAAGCAGATGGCTCGGCGGTCTTTGAGATTCCATGCAGCAACGGCTATGCCTTTCGTCTGTGGTTGTTTGCAATGGTGGACAAAGCCGAAGTTGTTGCGCCAGTCGAAGTGCGCGAACTGGCCGTGCGCTGGCTGGATGAACTTGCGGAGCGTGCGTGATGGCCACGAAAAAGAAGGCGCCCAAAAAGAAGGCAGCAGCGAAGAAGAAAGTGGCCAAGAAACCTGCGTCCAAAAAGCCAGCAGCAAAGAAGAAAGCCGCAGCCAAGAACAAAGCCGCAGCCAAGAACAAAGCCGCGTCGGCCAAGCGTCGCGGCCCTCGCAGTGCATCCGAGCGTGTGTCTGGCCTGCTCGTGCTCTTGCCGTGGTTGATGAAACGCAAGCGCGTGCGACTGGCAGAAGTTGCCAAGCAGTTTCGCATGAGCGAAGAAGATCTCGTCGCCGACTTGCAGATGGCCGCCGTGTGCGGAGTGCCGCCGTATTCACCCGACGCGCTCATTGATGTGTTCATTGATGACGGCTGGGTCGTTGCGGAAATTCCGAAGTTCTTCGATCGCCCCCTGCGATTGACCAGCGCCGAGATGTATGCGGTCATCGCGATGGTGCGGGCCGCACAAAAATTGCCCGGTGCGCCTTCGCGTGGCGTGTTGGCGCAAGCAGTCACCAAACTGGCTCGGCTCGCGCCCGAAGCCACCGACGCCCCTGTGCACATCGACTTGCCAACCGAGCCACATCTCGAAGAGTTGCGCGAAGCCCAGAACGACTCCGCCGAGTTGCGCATCGAATACTTCAACCCCTCCCGATCCGAGGTGGCTCAACGAACGATTCGGGTCGTGCGCATATTCAGCGATGGAGGCCACTGGTACGTGATGGCCGATGACGACAAGTCGGGCGCCATTCGTAACTTCCGTATTGATCGCATCCAATCATTGGTGCGTACGGGCAAGATCTACAACCAAGCCGACTTCGCCAGCCGCGCCGATGACGAAAGCGACCGCGGATGGTTTGGCGACAATCTCGAACTCGTCACGCTGCGGGTGCGCGGTGATGCTCTGTGGATTGCCGAGGCCTATCCCACGGTGGCCCGTAAGCGGAATCGCGATGGATCCATCGATGTTTCGTTGCGAATCACGAGCGAGCATTGGCTGGCGAGGCTGTTGCTGCGCGGCGGACGCAATGTCGACGTGCTTGAGCCCGCAAAATATGCGACTTTGGGTTCTCGCACCGCCAAAGCAGTTCGCGCAAAATACGCCTAGCGAGTAGCCACTACCCGAAGTGGGGGATCAGCTCGTCGTATGTGGTGATGCGATGTGCGGCAATGAGCGACGGCAGCACCGCCGCAGTGAGTTGCGCATCGGCGAGTGCATCATGTGGACGATCGGTGCTCTTGCCGAGCCGTGCTGCAACGTCTTTCAGTTTGTGCGACAGGGCACGTTGCGGGTCGAGTTTGCGTGACAAGTTCAAAGTGCACAGCGGGCCAGTGAGCTGCAACGGCACGGCCAAACGCGTGGAGTCGGAGCGCAAAAACCCCACATCGAACTTGGCGTTGTGGGCAGTGAACACGCAACCCTTGATGAGCACGTTCAGCATCTCGAAGGCCTCGCTTGGCTTCATGCCTTTGCGCAGTTGTCGACGCGTGATGCCGTGCACGTGAAATGCGCCTACGTGGCCCCATCCGAAGGTAAGTCGCCGTAAGTAGGTGACGAATTCGTGCTCAATGGCGCCGTCACCACGCATCACTACGACACCGATTTGCAGCACACGGTCTTCGTCGGTGGAAAGCCCGGTGGTCTCGGTATCGACGACGGCGAAACGAACCTGTTCAATTGCCGTCATGCCACCTCGTTGGTTTCGCGCAGGATGGCAGCACCGAGTCGGCTGGCAGTGAGTGGCCCGAGAATGGCGGACAGTTGTTCCAAGTTGCGTGGGCGCTCGTTGACGATGCGGGAGAGTTCGCGATCGCTCAACACTGCCTCGGGCAGTGTGAAGTTGCTGCGGGCAATCACTTCGCGAACGGTGCGCAAACGACGCTGCAAACTACGTTCCTGTGCAACGGCTGGCGCAAGAGGTGGCGCCAAGCGAGGTCGTGCAGCAACCTCGAT
>JBEDEI010000023.1:0-5928 GCA_041175765.1 Actinomycetota bacterium
GTGTCGAGTGCGCACGATTATCACCGCTTCATGCAGATGTTGGCAGGTGATGGTGAACTGGATGGCGTCAGGCTCTTGTCGCCCCGCACGGTGCGTTTGATGACGATGAATCATCTACCAGGCAACGCCGACATCTCCGAATTCGGTCGTCCGATTGATTTGGAAAATGCCTACGACGGTTTCGGATTCGGGCTCGGCTTCAGCGTGTTGATCAACCCGGCAGCGGCGAAATTGCATGGTTCGCTGGGCGACTTCGGTTGGGGTGGCGCGGCAAGTACCACGTTCTGGATCGACCAAGTAGAAGGCGTAACCGCTGAGTTCTATACGCAACTGCTGCCATCGAGCACCTGGCCGCTACGGCCGTACTTCCGCAGTTTGGTGTATCAAGCACTCGTCGACTGAACACGTCGCCGAAAGGTGTTCGGCTCGTCCAACACCAGGCCGTATTCGTCCAATTCGGTTTCCACTTCTTGCCCAGATAGTGGGCTGACGTATCGCCAATGGTGCGCGGCAAGACGCGTATAGGTGCGTTGCCGTGGCGATACCTCGAGTGTTTCTACGTCGACGACTGCCACCGTGAGGGCCGCAGCGTGGGAGTCGTGCAACGGCAACCGTTTCATGATTGCCGATGTGGTGAAGGGGCTCATGCGCAGTTCGATGTCGCTGCAGCCGTCCAGGTCGGGTCGATGAGCGCCATTTACTTCACTCCAGCGACCAGAGCGATCGCGCCCCAGCCACAAGTCGGGTTCGTCCATATCGCGAAACAACATGAACTGCTGCACGATCAACGTGGCGGAGAGTCGCAACACGAATTGTCCACGGTCACTCCCGAGTGTGCCCTGCGCCGTCCAACCTTCGTTTTCGAATCGCACTTCGAGTTCGCTCGTGGAACCGTCCATGACATCCCATGTCACGTGCAGTGGGGATTGCGGAAACGGGGAGAACGTGGCCACCCCACAGCCTCGCACGACCAGCCACACGTTTGCCGAGCTGCACTTGGCAAATCGTTCTGCCGCTACCGTCCTACCTGTGATCTTGCTCTCCGAAGCACAACGACGCGTGCTGGATGGCGTGGCACCTCTTGCCCCGATGCACATTGACTGCAGTCGTGCCGCCGGTTTGGTGTTGGCCGACGATGTAGTGGCAACGGAGAACGTGCCACCTTTTGCCAACACAGCAGTGGATGGTTTTGCGGTGCGTGCCGCGGATGTTGCCAGTGTTCCGGTGGAATTGCGGGTCATCGGCACACTCGCTGCCGGTGACGGAACGCAGTGGAATGTGGGAGAGGGTGAGGCATTGCGCATCATGACGGGTGCGCCGATGCCGACAGGCGCCGATGGTGTGGTGATGGTGGAAGATTGCGAGCAACTCGCCACCGACAGGGTTCGAATCGGTAAATCCGTGGTGGCAGGCACCGCGGTGCGGCCCGTTGCCGACGACGTGCGTGCTGGCGACACCGTGTTCGTTGCAGGAAGCGTGCTGAACGCTGCGGGTGCTGGTGTGCTCTCGAGTATGAATGCCCAGCGTGTGCGTGTGTATCCACGTGTGCGAGTTGCGTTGCTATCCACTGGAGACGAACTGATTACCGACGGTTCTCCGCTGCATCGCGGCCAGATTCGAGAGAGCAATCTCACGATGTTGGAGATCTTGATTGCTGACTCGCAATGCGAGGTAACCAACCTCGGTGTTATCGCCGATAATGAAGAATTGCTGGAGCAAGTGTTGCGCAACGCAGCCTCTACGCATGATGCCATCGTGACGAGCGGTGGTGTGAGCATGGGCGATTTCGATGTCGTCAAAGCCGTGCTCTCGCGCATGGCTGATATGCAATGGATGCAGATGGCCATCAAACCGGCCAAGCCATTTGCGTTCGGCGTCATCAACAGCGACGGGCGAAGTGTTCCTGTGTTTGGTTTGCCGGGCAACCCTGTGTCGTCCATGATTAGTTTCGAGTTGCTTGCCCGCCCAGCGCTACGCAAGATGATGGGGCACACACGAGACCTACTTCGTCCGATGATTCGTGCGGTTGCCGAGGCGCCGCTGCGTCGTAAGCCTGACGGCAAGATGCACGTGATGCGTGTGTTTGCCCGCTTCGGCGACGACGGGCTGTTGCATGTACGCGACTCTGGCCCACAAGGCAGCCACCAACTGGCCGCCACCGCAAGCGCGAACGGCCTGGCGATGGTGCCCGACGGTGCGGGGATCGACGCCGGAGATGTCGTGCAGGTGATGTTGCTCAGTTAGTCGGTGAGCCCTGCCAGCCTGAGTCGACAGTGGGCGGTCAGGAATAGGCTTTGCCCATGGTGAAGCCCGCACTGGTGGATTCCTACGGGCGAACCGTGCGTGATCTGCGCATTTCGGTGACCGACCGCTGCAATTTTCGCTGCACGTATTGCATGCCCGAAGAGGGCATGACCTGGTTGCCTCGCACCGAGGTGCTGACCTACGAAGAGATTCACCACTTTGCCCGCGTTTGCGTGGAGCGTTTTGGGGTCGACGGTATTCGCCTCACTGGTGGCGAACCCACCGTGCGGGCACACCTCCCGGTGTTGATCGAAAAGCTCGCATCCTTGGTGGTGCCACAAGGTGCTGCGTCGCCTCGGGCCGGCAAGCCGATTGATCTGGCGCTCACCACGAACGGTGCCACGCTGGCATTGGTGGCCGACGACCTGCGTCGCGCAGGCTTGTCGCGCATCAATGTGAGCCTCGACACGTTGGATCGCGACAAATTCAAACGCATCACCAAGCGCGATGAGTTGCCTGCAGTACTGGAAGGTATTTCTGCTGCCGTGTCCGCAGGCTTGTCACCGGTAAAGGTGAATGCCGTCGTGCAGCGTGGGGTGAATGACGACGAAATCGTTGCACTTGCCACCTTTGGTCGCGAGCACAACATTGAGGTGCGCTTCATCGAGTTCATGCCACTCGATGCACAGGGGCAGTGGCTGAACGACGTGGTAGTCGGACAGGACGAAATCGTGTCGGCGATTCAGCAGGTGTACCCATTGGAACAAGTGCCAAGCAGGGGAGCAGCACCGGCTGACCGCTGGAGATATGTGGACGGTCGTGGCACGGTGGGTGTGATACCGACCGTCACCAAACCGTTCTGTGGCGATTGCGATCGTGTGCGATTGACTGCTGACGGCCAGTTTCGTACGTGCCTGTTTGCCACCGATGAGTTTGATGTGCGAGCCCTGTTGCGCAGCGGTGGTGCAGGTGCATCAATCGACGACGAAATCGAAGCGCTCGTACGTCGCGCCGTTGGCGCCAAATGGGCGGGGCATGCAATAGGGCAGGTGTCGTTTGTTCGTCCACGACGATCCATGAGTCAGATTGGCGGTTGAGTATGTCCGACGCGCACTTTTCCCACCTTGACCCGCTCGGTCGCGCGCGCATGGTGGATGTAACTCCGAAGGAGCCAACGCATCGACGCGCCGTGGCTCGTTGCAAAGTATTCATGCAGACGGCGACGACGGCAGCAATCGCCACTCGCGAAGTGAAAAAAGGTGACGTGCTTGCCGTGGCGCGGGTGGCTGGCATCCAGGCCGCCAAGCGCACCAGCGACATGATTCCGCTGTGTCATCCGCTGTTGATTGGCGCAGTCACGATCAATTTTGAGATTGCGGACACGTGGGTGGCGGTGGAATGCCATGTAGACACCATTGATCGCACGGGGGTGGAGATGGAGGCCCTGCACGCCTGCTCAGTAGCCGCCCTCACCATCTATGACATGTGCAAAAGTGCAGATCGTGAGATGGTCATTGGCGACCTGACCCTGTGGGAAAAGTCGGGCGGGCGCCAGGGCACGTATCGCCGCGCTGCCCTATAGCCGCCACAGCAGCCACCCCTTCCTCAGCGTGGGCGTGGGCAGGCGCCATACATGGGGTCTTCCGACTGTCATCAAATCGTCATAGACTGAGCGAACCGTATGGGCAACCTCATTTTGCTGCTTGTCGCTGCCGCCTGGGCCGCCGTGCTGTTGCCGCCCTTGGTGCGTTCACGCCTGCGGAACTCACCGACCAACTCCGTTGCCCAGTTTCGTCGCCAATTGACCTCGCTTGAGCGTGGGGGGCGGCCCATCCCGCGTGCCGGCCAACTGCCTGGCTCGCTGCGTAGCCCGCTTCGAGACGTTGCCCGTCCGTTTGCCCCGGCTGCCCGTGTCGTGGGGCGTCCGTTGCGCCAGGTGGGTCACGCCACGTCATCGGTGGTGCGCCCCCGTGGCAGCCGCCAACACGCCCGATTTGAAGGCGAGTACTTCGAACAGGAGCTGATTCGTCGCCGTCGCCAAAACTGGCTGCTTGGTTTGGCTGGCTCGACTGGCGTATCACTGCTGTTGGCAATGGCCATGCGAGAGATGTTCTTTGTGTGGACATTCACTGTCTCGGCATTGGCCACTGCGGCCTATTGCTACGTGTTGGTGCAGTGGCGCGTGAAGCGTGATCATGAGCGCTATCGCCGCCAGTTTCGCCGCGTTGCCTAATTTTTGGTGCACGAGAGCCAAGAGTATTTGGCATGACTCATCCCCGTCATACGCAATTTTCTCGCCGATGAACTGGCCTTGGAGTTGCATCCAAAAAAGATTTATTTGTAGCACTACAGCCACGGTGTTCACAATCTAGGAGCAGTCAACAAACCCGGCAGCATGTATGTTGGCAAGCACGCCAATGGAAAACTTTTGTGGTGCGTTTATGCGTCACAACGCGGTGGTAGCAGAGTACCTGCCGAGTACGACTGAACGTCAGGCATTCAGGGCGACTGTCAACTCGTACTTGGGTGTGATGGGGCACTTTGATACACGACGATTGTGCCGATCGATGGTCGGTAAATAAATACGCGATAGGTGGAAGTATGCGCACACAAATGGAGACGTTTCCAAGATGGTGCAGCGTCTCAACGTCGGCGTATCTTCGGTAGACTAAGTGTGTGTCAATACCACTTCGCCGTAATGGTCAAATGGCGTTGGTGGTGAATCGAAGCAACTTGCACGAAGGTGATTCCGATCTTCGATTTTGGTTGAGTCGTGACCCATCAGAGAGAATTGCCGCAGTAGAGATAATTCGTCGACGAGTATTCGGAGGCTCTCATGAAACTCGACAAGGACTTCAACGAGTTTGTCGAGTTATTCGTCGCTAAAGGCGTTCGATTTCTAGTTGTTGGTGGTTACGCACTTGCGGCACATGGTTACCCTCGCGCCACAGACGACTTTGATGCATGGGTGTGGGCGAATTCTGAAAATGCCCAGAAGATCATCGAGTGTCTTACCGAATTTGGTTTTGGCAAAATGAACCTTTCGGTCGACGACTTCACCACTCATGATCAGGTTGTGCAACTCGGATATCCGCCGTATCGAATCGACATCATTACTTCGATCAGTGGTGTCGAGTTTGACACTGCGTGGGCGAACCGACTGGTAGTCGACGTTGACGGGCTGCAGGTGCCGTTTATTGGTCGCGATGATTTGTTGGCGAACAAGCGGGCGACTGGGCGACCAAAAGATCTTTTAGACGTTGAGTACCTCACCCGCGAATAATATTGTCGCCACGCATCCATCTGAAAAGAACCTTTCACTGCGTGCGTCGGGTTCGGGCTTTTGGTTGACCCTTCAGCCCTTCTGCGAGTTTCGCCGCGTTGCCTGATGGACTCGCACTCGAGGTTGGGCGGTAGCGTAAGCGCCCGCGGGGCTGTAGCTCAGTTGGTAGAGCGGTACGTTCGCAATGTACAGGCCAGGGGTTCAATTCCCCTCAGCTCCACAAGTGTGTCGCGGAGCGGCGCACAGACACGGCATGCGTCGCGGAGTGGCGCACAGACAGCTCCATCGGCGAGACTTGCGCCCATCCCAATTGGGATGAGGGGGACACCATGACCACGCCAGCCGGACTTTCTTGGAACGATGCCATCACGGCAGCACACGCCCCGGGCGGCATGTTCGAG
>JBEDEI010000024.1:0-5458 GCA_041175765.1 Actinomycetota bacterium
GAGTTCGCCGCGCGCGATCTGTACGCCGCCGCTGCCAACATGTCGACTTTTAGCAAGGAAGAATCAGCGATGTTGGTGGGTTTTCACGATCACCATCGTGCCGCCGCCCAGGCATTTGCCGGGTTGGTCGGCTCTGCTGCCACCAACGAGCCGAGCGCCACCGTCTACAACACATTTCGCAGTCGTCTCACTGGCAATGACAAAAGTGCCATCTTCAATGTTCTGCGCGAACTCGAGAACACGCTCGTTTCCACGCACACCTCGCTCGTTGGTGTGCTTGAAGGCACGGCTGGTGTCGCACTTGTTGCATCGGTGCTGACCATCCAGGCGCGTCATGCCGCAGTGCTGGCGCAACTGGCGGGCGAAACGCTCGCTGAAACACTCTCCAACGGTCAAGCCGCACTGACACCAGGAGTCGGTTCATGAACCGTTTCTCGCGTCGGCAAGTGTTGCGCTTCGGCGGAGTGGGTGCCGCCGGAGTGCTCATCGCTGCATGCGGCAAGCAGTCCGGCGTTGAAGAGAGTTCCAATGTGAAATCCCTCGGCGTCATGCCCGAGAAGCAAAGCCTGGCCAACGTCGAAGTGAACGACATCGTGTTGTTGCGCACGGCGGCGTCACTCGAGTACAACGCCATCGATACCTACGATGCCGCACTCGGGCTTGGTGTCTTCACTGGTGCATTTGCTGCGGCAGGCGATATCGCCAAGCGATTGCGCGACGATCACCGCGGTCACGCCAATGCAATCAACGGCCTGATCACCAAACTCGGTGGCACGCCATTCACCTGCGGCAACCCACGCTTAAACGAGATCTACATCTCCCCTGCCTTGGCACTCATCACTGCCGATGACAACGAGAATCCTGCCCTCGATGTCGTGGTACTCGCGCATGCACTAGAAAACTTGGCCGCCCAGACGTATCAAGGTGTTGTCACCAGCTTGTCGGATGCGTCGTTGCGTCAGGCCGCAATCACGATCGGCCAGGACGAGGCTCGCCACGCTGCGGTACTCGCGCAAGCCCTCAACCCAGGAATCGCAGGCGTCTTGCCGAGTACCAATGCCGACACCGGTAAGCCGAACATCGCAGCAATCCCCGGCGCATTCGGCCCGCTCACCCCAATCAACGTGACGGTCGGGCCCGTGGCAGCCGACGGCTCGCGTGCTTCGTTGATGTTGGAGACCCCGAGTCTCAACTCGTTGATCTACGACAACATCACCTGCGCATAACCCCTTCAGCCGTTTCCAGGCTGCACAACGGTGAATCCAGACTGTTCTGCGGCAGCACCGAGTTTGGCGTCGTAAGTAATGAAGTAGTCGATGTCAGTTGCCAACTCCAATGCAGTTGCAAGGTGAATTGCATCGAGTGAGCGCAGCGAAACCGGTAACAGACGCGCCGCAGCAGCCAAGATCTCGCGAGATACATCAATCTGGAGCACGACTCCAAGAACTCGACGACTAGCCGCAACGCCACGTCCATCACCCCGAGCAGCAACACGCCCCAATTCGGTCTCACTAATACCCGAAGTGATTCGCACGGTCGACTTTTTAAGAAACTCCCGCAGACTTGGCGACTCAGGCTCGCTTACGACAAGCTTTGCCAATGCGGACGAATCGAGATAACAACGCACCGCTAGCTATTCCGTCGCTCATCAATGATCATCTGTGAAAGGCTCTTGCCACGCGACGCCTTCAGCGGCGCCGGAAGCTTGCCGAACTCCTCGGTGGCGAGCTTGACCTGACCTGCGTCAATGAGCCTTGCAAGTTTGGACGAATTGATCGGCGAGATTTGCGCGACGGGCCGTCCGCGATCGGTGACAATCAGCCATTCACCGCTACTGACTCGTCGAATGACTTCTGATGCGTTTTGCTTGAGCTCACGGATACCAATGGTGTTCATGTTCTACACTGTAGCACTTGGGTGTGATGCCCCATGTTGAATCACAGCACCTACGCGAGTGCATGCCGGGTGCTCATAGCCTTAAACCCGACGGCGAGTCAGTCGGGTGACCGCAGTTGCGCGCTTTGCGCGCGGTTGAGGAAAGTCGGGACTTCGAAGGACAGAGTGCTGGCGCGAGCCAGGTCGGGGAAACCTGACATCCCGTGCAACAGAGAACACACCGCCGATGGCGCAACTTCGGTTGCGATCAGGCAAGGGTGAAACGGTGCGGTAAGAGCGCACCACGGCCGGCAGCGATGTCGGTCGGTGGCACGGCACTCGAAGCAAGATCGAACAGAAGGCATGAGTGGTCCGCTCGCCGCAAGGCAACCTTCGGGTAGATCGCATAGATGGATGGTCATCGCCAACGCTTCGTAAGGGGCGCTGGTACAGAATCCCGCTTACAGACCGACTCGCCGTCACCCCTCCCCGTCGGGGGCCCTCACTAGAGCGAGACAACTCCGAAGACAACAAGTGCCCCGAAGATGACGAGGGCGACTCCCCCGACTTTGGTCAGCGCAGAACTGTCGCGCTGTGGAGCGCGACTCGCGAACCAGCTGAGCGCGGTCACGACGAGTCCGGGCAGTGCGAGCAATACGAATCCCACCTTCAACATGGTTGACGCATCATCGATCGCGGAATCTAGCCATCTGGCCCAGAAGACGGCGACGACGAGCAGAATGACCGAACGAATCACACCGCTCGGTAGCCAGGCACCCAACGAACGATTCTTCGGGAATCTCGGCGAAACCAATGCAACAAGCTTTGGAGTGATGTACAGAGCCGCACCGAGCCACAAAGCCCAGTTGTTGCCGACGAACACAACGGCGACAAACACAAAGAGCACCGTCTGCGCAACGGACACTGCCACTTTGCGTTCGGTGGTCGCCGAATCAAGCGCGCTCGGGCTAAGCGAAGACAGACGCTGAGGAGTGAGGTGCACCGCCATCTGCTCGAGAAGGTATCGACCCGCCAGTGCGACGAGAACGCTGAGCTGCACGGTGAGCGTTCTGTCGGCCGAGGCATACGTGACGCCGAACAACCCGGGCAACGCCCCAAACATCGAGCCCGCACCCCATGCACCGACGAATGCAAGCACCGCCACGTCGGAAAGTCGAAGCCATGTCGCATCGTCTCCGTACGATTCGCGTTGGAACGGTCGCGCGAGTGCAGCAACAACGGGAACGCCGAACCAGAACACCGCGAGGCCGAGCAACCCACGAACGACATCTGCACTGTTCACGTCACCGCCGATGGAAAGAACGGCTGTATATACGAGCACTGCAACCAAGCCAGCAAGCGCGTCAAACACTCCAAGAACAACGATCGCAACTAGTAGACCGAATACAGGAATCAGTGCGGTGTTGCCCGAGTCCTGTGCCACAAGAAGCCCCAGCAACGCGCCAGCAAGTATGGGCAAATAACCAAATACGCCGAAGAGAGATCGCACGTACGAACCATCGCTTACCACCCTGGAGACGAGCCGCGACGAGCGAGCCAGCACAACGGCAACTCTTGACAGCCAATCATCGAGTACCCGAAGGGCGACCGGCTTGTATCGGTCAGTTCGTAGCGCCCTAACGGAGACTGCACCTGCAGCGCCGATCTCGTTGACGTCACCAGACCCCCGATCTTCATCGGAGTTCTCGCCGCTCTCATCATCCTCGTCTCGCGATCGCATCACCACCATGAGCGTCATCAGTTCTGCGATGAGTTGCACCACATCCGACCTTTTGGCGAGCGGGTCGTAGGGTGCGGGGCCCTCGTTGGGGAGTACTTCGATGGTGATTGATAACGAGCGCACAGAACCGTCTGGCGCCAGCCCATTCACCTGCGCCGTGTGCAACCCCGGCTTGATGTCATCAAGAATTCGGTAGTCCTCGGCAAAACTACCGTCGCTCGATACCGACAGTGAACCCAGTTCGCGAGGCGATGAGAAGATCCATGTTCTCGCGAGGGTGTCTCCGGCAAATCCTTCACCTGCAATCGACATGAAGTTTCCATGCCGAACAATGACTGCACCATTCGTGCCCAGTTCGATTGGCTCACCGGCGCCATTGCGCGGACTGATCGTGAGATTGAAGCCCTCATCAGATACGAAGCGCAGTGCCGAGTTGCTGAGACGGACAACTTGCATCGACTTGGGTGAGTTGTCATCCAGAAACACGAAGGCTCCCGGGCGCGGGTTGTCAACCACATTCGGAATGACGATGGGCAACGACGGGTCAGCGGCGACACCCCCGATGAGGGATGAATCTGCGAAAATCTCTTCAATCACGGCGAGCGCGGGGGTTGTCGCTTCCGCGAGAGCCACGCGCGCCGCTGAGACCTCCTCTGCGGTCGACGACGGGTCGGAGAGCACCTTGGCTAGTTCGGCTCGCGCCGCCTCAACAGTCGCCGGAACCACATCGACCTTGTCGGCGATCAAAGACTTCAGCTCCTGCAACTGTTCTGTGACCTGTCGAACCTCCTGGGTTGAACCGTTCTCCGACTGCAGCGCGACAAGTTGTTCGGCAAGTTCTCTCACTGCCACTGCGAGAGCCGACTTGGGATCTAGCACTGCGAGCTTCGCGTTGGCCAGCCTTTCTCGGGCGGCCGCAACACCGCCCGCTGCGCTGGTTGCAGCCTGCTCAGAGGCGGCGAGCTGCTGCTGGGCCACTTGGAGTTGCGACACCGTGCTGCGCGCCAGCGTGGTGGTTGGTGCCGGTGTTGTCGTCCGCGATGGCACAGTGGTCGGCGCAAGAGTTGAGGTAGTGGTCGACGACGTCGTCGACGTTGAAGATGTCGTAGTCGTCGATGTGCTTGTACTCGTAGATGTGCTCGTACTCGTCGATGTGCTCGTGGTGATCACCGGAACTCGCACCGAAGTAGTCGTCGCACTCGGTGCACGCACTGTCGTGGTGGTTCGTCGTGGCACCGAGGTGGCGCTACGAACCGTTGTGGTGGTCGTAGGTGCAACCGTGGTCGTCGTAGTGGTGGTCGGCGGCGCAACCGTGGTCGTCGTAGTCGTCGTTCCCGGATCTGGTGACCCACCCGACGACGGGACCGGAACACTGTTCGTTACCGAAGTAGCCGCCAATGTTGCAGCATCATTGCCAGCAGCATCCTGCACCGCATTCGTGTCATTGCCATTCGTCGGATCCGTATACGCAACCGACACCGATTGACCCGCACCCACAGCAGACGACAATGTCAGCACCACCGTCGAACCCGACACCTCAACACTGCTCACCGAACGCGACACACCACCAACAGTCACAGTGAAATCAGAACCAGCAGCAGTGGTTGCCGACAACGCCTCCGAATACGTCAACGTCACCGTCGTACCCGCACTATTCACCGCAGCTGAAACAAACGTTGGCACAGACTGATCCACCGTCGAATTATTCGTCACCGAAGTAGCCGCCAACGTTGCAGCATCATTACCGGCAGCATCCTGCACCGCATTCGTGTCATTGCCATTCGTTGGGTCCGTATATGCAACCGACACCGATTGACCCGCGCCAACAGCCGACGCCAACGT
>JBEDEI010000025.1:0-3979 GCA_041175765.1 Actinomycetota bacterium
TACGATGCGCTGCTCCCCCTCGCGCCCTTCGAGTGCTCCAAGAGCATCGAAGGAACGACCATTGCGAACTTTTGCTGCCATCTCTGCATCAACCGCAACCATCGAGATGGCAATGCCGTCAAGATGCGCCATCGTCGCAACAGCCGATTGCAATGGAGCCTGCTCAATTGACAGCGTGTCGTGCAGAGCGGGCACGACAAAATCACCGATGGCGCGCCGTCGCAAGTTGCGCAAGTGGGCAACACCGCCAAGTGCTTCGCCAAGGTCGGCAGCCAACGTGCGGATGTATGTGCCAGAGGAACAAGTGACTTCAATCGACACCACAGGATTACCGTCGATGCGCTCCACCACATCGCCCACCACGTAGCGATGAATCGTGACTGGCCGCGGTGCGCGTTCGACCTCGCCACCCTCGCGAGCAATCTCGTGCAGTCGTCGCCCACCCACCTTGATGGCCGACACCATCGGCGGTATCTGGGTGATGTCACCAACGAATGCAGTCGACGCATCGCGTACCCGTTCGATGGTGAGTGCAGACATGTCTCGGGTCGCCGTCACCTCGCCCGCAGCATCGAGAGTGCTGGTTGCCGTGCCGAAGACCACCTCGCCCGTATACGTCTTGGGTAAGTCGCCGAGAAATTGCAACAAACGAGTGGCATTGCCCAATGCCACGATGAGCACCCCAGTGGCATCAGGGTCGAGCGTGCCCGAGTGCCCCACACGACGCTCGGAGAACCGGCGACGAAGCCGTGCCACCACGTCGTGACTGGTCATGCCCGCTGGTTTGTCGACGACGACAAAGCCGTGCACGGTGGCAGGTTTGCGTGCCATGGGTGCGCGTCGTGCTCGACTACTCGGCCGCAAGTGGTGCTGGCGGCGTGGAACCGTCGGTGCCACTTTGCGCCTGGCGCCGCAATGCGTCTTCACGCAACACTGCATCGATGCGCGCCGCGGCTCGCATCGTTTCATCCGGCTTGAACTGCAACACGGGCGTGCGCCGTGCTTTTACCTGCAATGCAATCTCGTGTTGGATGCGCTTGCGGTACTCGTTGAGTGCTTCGACGATCTTGTCGTCACCCTCGGCTCCCTGAATGGAATCGAAGTACACCACACCGCGATTCATCTCCGAGTCGACATCGACCGAAGTAATCGTCACCAACTGCAAACGGTCATCATCAAGTTTTGACAACTCGTCGGCAATCACCTCGCGCAAGGTTTCGCTCAGTCGAGCGGTGCGCTCATGTCGTCGGCGATCTTGAGCATCCGTGGTGCGACGTCGATGGCGGGCCATAACAACTACGCTAAGTGAAGATGTCCACGGGCGATTCCCTCCCCAAACAGCGCTACAACGCGGGATTGGCCGCCCAGATCGAGGCAAAATGGCAGGACCGTTGGGAAACCCAGCGCACCTTCGAAGCCCCGAACCCAGCCGGCCCACTCGCCGAGCCGCACAAAATCGCTGGACGCGACAAGCTATTCATCCTCGACATGTTTCCGTATCCGTCGGGGGCTGGTTTGCACGTCGGCCATCCACTGGGCTACATCGCCACCGATGTGTACGGACGTTTCAAACGCATGACGGGGTTCAACGTGTTGCACGCTCTCGGTTATGACTCGTTCGGTTTGCCGGCAGAACAACACGCCATCACGACCGGTGTGCATCCTCGCGAAAACACCGAGTCGAACATCGCCAACATGCGTCGTCAGTTGCGACGTCTCGGGCTCGCTCACGATGCACGTCGAAGTGTGAGCACGACCGACGAAGCGTTTTATCGCTGGACGCAATGGATTTTTTTGCAGGTATTCAACTCGTGGTGTGATGAGCGAACCGGCAAAGCACGACCAATTGCCGAACTGATTGCTGAGTTTGCCTCTGGCAAGCGCGACACCGGCGGCACACCGTGGGCTTCGATGTCGTCAAGTGAGCGCAAGCAACTGGTCAACGACCATCGACTCGCATACCTCGCCGACGCGCCCGTCAACTGGTGCCCCGGTCTTGGCACCATCTTGGCGAACGAAGAAGTCACCGCCGAGGGTCGTAGCGACATTGGCAACTACCCCGTGTTCAAACGCAACATGCGCCAGTGGACCATGCGCATCACCGCATACTCCGATCGACTGCTCGACGATCTGGAGCGACTGGATTGGCCCGAGTCGATCAAGATCATGCAACGCAACTGGATAGGTCGTAGCGAAGGCGCGCGGGTGAGGTTTTCTTCGCGTGCCGGCGACATCGAAGTCTTCACCACACGACCCGACACATTGTTCGGTGCAACCTTCATGGTGCTGTCGCCCGAGCACCCGCTGGTGGACTCCCTCACCACGACAGATCAACAGCGTGCCGTTCATGCATACCGTGCCCAGGCTGCGGCAACCGCCGAAGCCGATCGGCAGTCCGACACGCGAAACAAAACGGGCGTGTTCACCGGCGCTACTGCTACCAACCCTGTAACCGGCACTGAAATCCCTGTATGGATAGCCGACTACGTGCTGATGGGTTACGGCACCGGTGCGATCATGGCGGTGCCATCGGGTGACGAACGCGACTTTGCCTTTGCGCGCACGTATTCATTACCAATCGTCGCCACACAAATGCCACCCGACTCGTGGTTCGCCGCCCACAAGATTGCACCAACCGACGATTGCTCAACGTGGCCCAATGCGTTTGTTGGTGAAGGCACCTACGTGAACTCGCGCAACGACTCGCTCACCCTCGATGGGCTCACCGACATGGCAACGGCAAAGTCGCGCACCAACGAGTGGCTCGCCGCCAACAACGTGGGCCAAGCAGCAATCACCTACAAACTGCGTGACTGGTTGTTTTCGCGTCAGCGATATTGGGGCGAGCCGTTTCCGATCGTGTACGACGAAGACGATATGCCCGTCTCCGTTCCCGACGCGCTCCTGCCGGTCACCCTGCCCGAGCTCGTCGACTTCAAACCACAAGCACTCGACCCCAACGACGAAGTCACCGACCCGATTCCACCGCTGGCACGACGCAACGACTGGGTGCAGGTGGAGATGCAGGTGCACGACCCCATTACTGGCGAGTTGCGTCCGCGCACGAACATGCGCCGTGAGATCAACGTGATGCCGCAGTGGGCTGGTTCATGTTGGTATGAGTTGCGGTATCTCGACCCCACCAACGCTGCTGCATTCGTCGACAAAGAAGTGGAGCGCTACTGGATGGGCCCGCAAACCAAAGGCCACACCGGTGGTGTCGACCTGTACGTCGGTGGTGTCGAGCACGCGGTGCTGCATCTTCTGTACTCGCGCTTTTGGCACAAGGTGATGTTCGACCTCGGTCACGTAAGCAGCGAAGAGCCGTTTCATCGTCTCTTCAACCAGGGCTACATTCAGGCCTACGCCTACCGCGATGCGCGCGGACAAACGGTGCCCGCCAGCGACGTAACGGAGCGCGACGGTGCGTACTTCTACGAGGGCGAGAAGGTGGCGCGTGAATACGGCAAGATGGGCAAGAGTTTGAAAAACATCGTCACACCCGACGAGATGTACGACGAATACGGCGCCGATACCTTCCGCCTCTACGAGATGTCGACTGGCCCACTCGACGCCAGTCGCCCGTGGAATACGCGCGACGTCGTGGGGATGCAGCGATTTTTACAGCGAGTGTGGCGCAACTTGGTGGATGAAGACACTGGCGCACTCACCGTCAGCAACGACGCATGCCCAGATGCTTTGTTGCGCACCTTGCATGTGACCATTGATGGCGTGCGACGCGACATGGACGGTCTGCGCTTCAATACCGCCATCGCCAAGTTGATCGAGCTCAACAATTCGCTTACGAAACATGCGGAAGCCACGGGTTCTACCCCGCGAGTCGTCGCCGAGGCTCTCACGCAGATGCTCAGCCCACTGTGCCCACACTTGGCAAACGAACTGTGGGAACGCCTCGGGCGCACCGATGAAATTACTTATTCACCATTTCCTGTGGCCGACCCAGCACTGCTCGTTACTG
>JBEDEI010000026.1:0-8124 GCA_041175765.1 Actinomycetota bacterium
TCTTATTGGGCACACAGCGATCCCGGCGACGTTGCGCGAGTCGAAGATCGCACGTTCATCTGCTCGGAGCGCCAAATTGATGCAGGCCCGAACAACAACTGGCGTGCACCTTCGGAGATGCGAAAGGAACTGACCTCGCTCTACACCGGGGCGATGCGCGGGCGAACGATGTATGTCGTTCCCTTCAGCATGGGGCCGCTCGGCTCGGAAATCGCGCACATCGGCGTACAGCTCACCGACTCGGCCTACGTTGCCGTCAACATGCGCATCATGACCCGCATGGGTGAAGGGGCCCTCGATGTGCTCGGTGATGGCGACTGGGTGCCCTGCATTCATTCCGTCGGCGCGCCTCTGGCAGCAGGGCAACACGACGTTGCCTGGCCATGCAACCCCGACAATAAGTACATCGTCCACTTCCCGGAAACGCGAGAAATTTGGTCGTACGGCTCGGGATACGGCGGCAACGCCCTGCTCGGCAAGAAGTGTTTCGCGCTGCGCATTGCGTCCGTGATGGCGCGTGACGATGGCTGGCTGGCCGAGCACATGCTCATCTTGAAGCTCACCAACCCCGCTGGTGAGGTGAAGTACATCGCCGCGGCATTCCCTTCCGCATGCGGAAAAACCAATTTGGCAATGCTCGAGCCCACCATTGCCGGCTGGAAGGCCGAAACCGTTGGCGACGACATCTGTTGGATGAAGTTCGGTGCCGACGGACGTCTCTATGCGATCAATCCCGAAGCGGGATTCTTCGGTGTTGCGCCAGGTACTGGTTGGGTCACCAACGCCAACGCAATGCACACACTGCATGGCAACTGCATCTTTACCAACACTGCGCTCACTCCTGATGGCGACGTGTGGTGGGAAGGTCTGACCGACACTCCACCAGCACGTGCCACCGACTGGCGCAACGCTGCGTGGACTCCGGAAAGCACAACATCGGCATCGCATCCGAATGCCCGATTCACCGCACCTGCAGCGCAGTGCCCGTCGATTGCGCCGGAGTGGCAAGATCCGAACGGCGTTCCCATCTCGGCAATTTTGTTTGGCGGTCGTCGCCGCACCACCGTTCCACTCGTCACCGAAGCGTTCGATTGGAATCACGGAGTGTTCCTTGGTTCGATCATGGCGAGCGAAACAACAGCAGCAGCCGGCGGCGCCGTGGGCAACCTACGATTCGACCCGATGGCGATGCTGCCATTTTGTGGCTACAACATGGCCGACTACTTCGGACACTGGCTCGCAATGGGCAAACGCACCGATGCAAACAAACTGCCAAAAATTTTCTTCGTCAACTGGTTCCGCCGCGACGAAGATGGCCGCTACATCTGGCCCGGCTACGGCGAGAATTCGCGAGTGTTGAAGTGGGTATTTGAGCGTGTCGACGGCAAGTCGAGCGCACGTTCAACACCAATCGGGTTGCTGCCTGCCCCAGATGCAATCGACACCACCTCATTGGAAATTTCGCCCGATGATCTCGCCACACTGCTCAGTATCGACACCGATGGCTGGTCGAGTGCCGTGCCACAAATCAAAGAGCACTATGCGAAATTTGGCGATCACCTACCGAGGGAGTTGTCAGCGGCGCTCGGTGCACTCGAAGGTGCATTGAAGGGTTAACTCAGCAGCAATCGTTGCGGCAGAGCGCTAGCTCTGGCCAACCAACATGGCGCGAATACCAAGGCCCATGATGAAGAGGCCACCAAACCCATAGAGCAAATACACCCGCGACTTCAATTGGGCGCGGTACGAGTAAATGATGGCAATCGCGATGATGCCGACGAATCCGTAAAACGCGTGGAACTGCGGGAACATCAACTTCTCTTTGTTCACCATGGCCACACCGAGTGCCACCTGTACGAACATCGTGAACTGGGCAAAGGTGGTGTACCACCACAGCGCGCGTGAACGCAGCCCCACAAACTTGTGTGCGCCAAGCGCCCACAGACCCGCGAGTGCGTTGCCGATGATGACCACCCACGAAAAACCGTTGTGCAATTCCGACAGTGTTGAGGCAAACATCAGCACCCAAATCTACTCAGCGGATCAGCGTGTTGGCTTCTGCGCCACCCTCGATGAGTGTCAATCGTCCATCAGCACCCACCTGCAACGTGGTGATTGACGCATTGTCCACGCTGCGAAGCATGACGCGATCATCACCGACTGCAACACCGATGAGAGCGTTGATTGCGATGAAATGCGAAAAAGCCACCGTGTCGCATCGCAGAGCACTCGCCCACTGCACCAGTTGGGTATGAAAATCGCGGTACTCGCGCCCCTGTCTTGCAAACACGTCGGACCACGAGCCCTTCATCACCTCGCGCAGCCAAGTGGTGCGTTCGGCAAGTGGCACACCGGCGGGTGAAGGTATCTCTGCAATACGTGGCTCGATGCGTGCGGCGATTCCCGTCACCGTGGTGTACGCGGCTGCTGTCTGTTGGCAGCGCAGCAACGGGCTGGTGACTGCATCGACATCCGTAACACTCCATTTTGTTTCCTGCAGCAACACCGACAGACGGGATGCGGTTGCGGCAGCCTGCTCGCGACCAAGGTCGTCAAGCGCCGGGTCAACCGCGGTATCCCAGCCACCAGCAGCACGACCGTGCCGCACCAAATACAGACGGGTCATGCGTTGAGAAGCGATGCGTGGCGCGCTGGTGCTGGTGTGCCAACCCGGATGAACCACTCCGTTCCAAACGCGCGCAAGAACGATTCGTCGGACATCTGCGTGGCAAAGCCCGTGTCGTTGGCTTGGCTTGCGTGCGCCGCAATTGCGCGGCGTTTGGCGTCGAGGTGTTTGCTCACGTCGATGTAATGGGTAATTGTCGACTCCGGCTCGCCCATCGGGTTGCCATCATCGGCAGGTTGTCGAGGATCAAAGTCGTTGTCCCCACCGTTGGCTTTTGACCACTCGAATAACTCGGCGAAAAAATCGCGATTCAAGGTAACTTCGAACACCTCCTGCACACCGGTCAACTGGGCTGCACGGTGGCCCACCTTGTGCACATGAATGTGATCCGGATGGCCGTAGTTGCCGTGCCAGTCGTAGGTCACGAGCACGAGCCGATCCGCAGTTCGCTTCTCTTCCTGCAGAATCGTGGCGAAACGCGCGGCGGCGGCATCGACAGAGGCGCGAATGAATGCACCGTCGGCGTTGTTCTGCGGCCAGCCATTCATACCGCTATCGACATAGCCAAGCCATTCGTGACGTTGCACGCCCAAGATTGCCACCGCGCTTGCCAGTTCCGTACGACGACGCTCAAGCAGTTGTTCGGGCGTTGCGATATCTGCGGGTCGCTCACCGTGGCGGCCGTCGGTGGCAGTTACCACGACGACGCGATCACCAGCGGCTGCGTACTTGGCAATCGTGCCACCACTGATCAAACACTCGTCATCAGGATGCGCGTGCAAAAAAACGATGGTATTCATCTACTGCCTATGCCTGACGAGCCGCGCCAGACGCAAGCAAGGTATCGATGCGCGCTGCGTCGACACCCCAGTCGGCCAGCACCTCACGTGTGTGTTGCCCGGCATGCGCAGGCGCAGTTGGTGTGCTCGTACCCGAGCGTGAATAACGCGGCGCTGGCGATGGCTGCGTCACGCCGTCGATCTGCACGAAGGTCTGGCGCGCCACGTTGTGTGGGTGTTGTGCTGCTTCGCTCATGCGCAATACCGGTGCGTAACACACATCGGTGCCTTCCATTACTTCGTTCCATTGAGCACGGGTCTTGGTGCGGAATACTTTGGCCAACTTTTGTTTCAACTGTGGCCACTGCGCGTTATCCATCTGCGCTGCGAGTTCGCCATCCCCAGCCAAGCCAGTTTTTTCAAGTAGCAGTGCGTAGAACTGTGGCTCAATCGAACCAATTGACACCCACTCACCATCGGCGCACTCGAACACGTCGTAAAAATGCGCACCGGTGTCCAACAAGTTGGTGCCACGCGCCTTTTCATCGAACATTCCCACGTTCTTGAACGCCCAGAACATACTCATCAACACTGCTGATCCGTCCACCATCGCTGCATCCACCACTTGGCCCTGTCCCGAACGCTGCGCTTCGAGCAGTGCGCACACCACGCCGTACGCCAGCAACATTCCCCCGCCGCCGAAGTCGCCCACCATGTTGAGCGGTGGCGTCGGTGGTTCACCAGCGCGCCCGAAGTGCGCCAGGGCACCAGCCAATGCGATGTAGTTGATGTCGTGTCCGGCGGCGTTGGCATACGGGCCTTCTTGTCCCCAGCCCGTCATGCGACCGAATACCAATTTGGGATTGCGCGCGAGACACTCCGTCGGGCCGATTCCAAGACGCTCCATGACCCCGGGGCGAAAGCCTTCGATCAGCGCGTCGGCGTGTTGCACCAAATGCAGCAATGTGGCAACACCTTCGGGATGTTTCAAGTCGAGTGCCACGTTGCGCCGACCACGCAGCATCACGTCCCAATGTGCACCACTCGCACCATCACGCACCGACTGCGCACGATCCACCCGCACCACTTCGGCACCCATGTCGGCCAACATCATCGCTGCAAACGGCCCGGGGCCGATTCCGGCAATCTCTACGACGCGGATGCCGCTGAGTGGACCCGCCACGTACTTACTTCTTCAACGTGAACTGGGTAATGGTGTCGACGATGTGGCCCCACAATGGTCGTGGCATGTCGTGACCCATGTCGTCAACGAGCACGAGTTGGGCACCAGGGATGAGTTCGGCCGTCCGCTTACCTGCACCCGGGGCAATGAGCGTGTCATCGTTACCGTGCAGCACCAATGTGCGCACGTTGAGTGCAGCAAGTGCTTCGGTACGGCGACCGCTGGCGTAGATTGCAGCCATCTGGCGCGGCGAGCCTTGCGGATAGAAGGAACGATCAAAATCGCGTGCCGCATTTTCGCGCGACAGCGCATCGTCGCGATACTTTTTGGATTGGAACGCTTGATATACGAGTGAGTGTTCGATGAAACCCGCGCGATCTGCCGGCGGTATCGACAGCAGCGCTGTCATGGCCTCGGGGGTTGACTCCATTGTTTCGGGTTCACCCGGCATGGACATCACCGAGATGAGCGACTCGGTGCGCTGCGGATGCTCGATGGCAAAAATCTGGGCAATCATGCCACCCATCGACGCACCCATGACATGGGCTTTCTTGATG
This sequence comes from Actinomycetota bacterium, assembly GCA_041175765.1. Classification (GTDB taxonomy): domain Bacteria; phylum Actinomycetota; class Acidimicrobiia; order Acidimicrobiales; family Ilumatobacteraceae; genus F1-60-MAGs027. The sequence goes on from JBEDEI010000026.1 coordinate 5,146, forward strand.
CCGAGATGATCCATCAAACCGGCGACATCGGCTGCCATGTCGCTCAGCGTGTACGGCACGGGTGGTAGTGGCTGTTCGAGCAACGCGGCAGTCACCACCGCATTGGCATCCACTGCCACGCCGTCGAGCTTGGTCGACAAACCACAATCTCGGTTGTCGAATCGCACGACGAAATGACCGCGATCGGCCAACATGTTGACGAAGTCTTCGTGCCATGCAGTCATTTGTGCGCCGAAACCCATGACGAGTAGCAGGGCTGGGTGCGTTGGATTACCGAAAGTGTCGTATTCCAACTCAATTGGTTGATGATTCCACTTGTTCACGACGGCGCTTGGCATGCCTTCACGGTAGCGTTTCGCCGTGTCGTCAGTCGCACGCGCGCCAGGCCGCGTGAACCTCATCGGTGATCACACCGACTACACCGGCGGGCTCGTTTTGCCCATGGCCATTGATCGCGACACCACCATCACTTTTCAGCACAGTGATGAGGTGTCATTGACGAGCGCCAACTTTGCTGGTGACGTGCAGTTCACGCTCCCCATCCCCAACCCGTCAGCGGTACGCCCGACATGGGGGCGATACGTGGCTGGTGTTGCTGCTGCGATGCACGAACGGGGACTGCCCACACGCGGCTTCACCGGCAAAGTGGCGACCGCGGTGCCCATCGGAGGCGGTCTGTCGTCGAGTGCCGCCCTTGAGGTGGCAGCCGCGCTCGCCTTTGGCATCGAAGCTGACGTTGCAACGATCGCCGCAGTGTGTCGTCGCGCCGAACATCTGGCAACGGATGTTCCCTGCGGCATCATGGACCAACTCACGAGCGTGGCTGGTGTGAAGAACCACGCACTCTTGATCGACTGCCACTCGCTCGATGTTCAACCCATTGCCCTTCCCGACTCACTCAGTGTGTGGGTGGTGGAAGTGTCGACTCGCACCCTTGACGGCAGCGAGTACCCCGAGCGTGTGGCGCAGTGTGCGGCGGCTGAACGCGAGATCGGGCCTCTGCGGTTGGCCGACTTGCAGGCGGTTGAGCGCATTGCCGACCCGCTCGTGCGCGCACGGGCACGCCATGTGGTAACCGAAAACGAGCGTGTGCGCTTGTTTGCTTCGGCCCTCGGCGATGGTGATGTGCGCGAAGCAGGAGGTCTCATGTACGAAAGCCACCGCAGTCTCAGCCGCGACTTTGCAACATCCACGACGAAGATGGACGAAGCAGTTGATCACTACTCGCGGGTGCCCGGCGTGCACGGTGTGCGAATGACAGGCGGAGGATTCGGCGGCTGTGTGGTGATATTGGCAGACGACGATGCAATCGTCGACGGCATGCGCGTGCAGGCCGCCGACGGCGCATCACTTGCGACACCGTTGTCGTAGCCTGCCACCCGTGACCAACCAAGCGCTCATCGACGGCCTCGACGACGACCAGCAGCGCGCAGTCACCTGTGCACCGAGTGCCACCATCGTGCACGCCGGCGCAGGTTCCGGAAAAACCCGAGTCCTCACGCATCGCATCGCCTGGCGTATCGCCGAAGGCACTGCCGATCCATCGCGTGTACTGGCCATCACCTTCACTCGTGAAGCAGCAGCCGAAATGCGCCGTCGCCTGCGCTCACTTGGCGTGTCTCGCCATGATCGTGCCGGCGACAACGACCAACCCACGATCGGCACGTTTCACTCGGTTGCGCTTGCGCTGCTCCGTCGCCGTGCAAGCGATACGTCAGCAGTGGTGCCGGCCATCGTCGGTAACCGCAGTGCATTGCTCGATCAAGCACTCGGCGATAAATCCTTCGGCCGCCAGAGCGGTGCCGTGTTGGCAGAGATCGATTGGGCACATGCACGAATAGTTACGCCTGAGCGCTACGCCAACGAAGTACGCCGCATCCAACGCGCCACACCAGTCGACCCGCTACGTATTGCGGATGCGTACCGTGCTTACGAACAACTGAAACACAAACGTGGTTTGGCTGACCTCGACGATCTCATCACCCTGGCCACGAGCGCCATCAACGACAAACCCGATTTCGCCGCCGCTACTCGCTACCGCTTCCGGCATCTCTTCGTGGATGAAGCACAAGACATGAACCCACTGCAATACGCGTTCTTCGAGGCGCTGCGTGGCAATCGGAATGACGTCTTTATCGTCGGTGATCCGCTGCAGGCCATCTACGGCTGGAACGGAGCCGACCCGGCTCTGTTCGGCAGTTTGTCCGACGCACTCCACCAACCAACCGTGCTCTCACTACCCAACAACTACCGGTGCACGCCGCAGGTGCTTTCGCTTGCCACCCGGGTTGCATCGCTCAACGGTTCGGCGCCCGACGTGCGTTCGCAACGCACCAACGGCGTTCCCGTCGAGTACATCGAAGCCGACGACGAATACCACGAAGCCGAAATCGTTCGTCAACTCGTCGAGCACCACACGCAACCGGGCATCAACCCATCGCTAGCCATCTTGGCCCGCACCAATGCACTGCTCGACCCTCTCTCGCTCGTGCTCACCAAGGCAGGAATTGCGGTGGCATCACGGCGCGCCAACACCATGCGCTCCAGCGCCATTGATGAAGTTGCCGAGTGTCGCACGCGTCACGACCTGCAAGTGTGGGCAGCCGACGTGGTCGTTGAGTCCGTCGACCACGACGAGCGTGAAGTTGCCGAACAAGTTCAGGCATATCTCCGCAGCAGCACCCAAGGCACCGTGGATGGCCGCAGTGCGGCTGCATTCCTTCGGGCTAGTCACACCGTGAGCGACCCCACTGGGGTGGAACTCCTTACCTTTCACGCCGCAAAAGGTCGCGAGTTTTCCCGTGTCATCATCGTGGGCGCAGAGCGCGGCTACATGCCTCATGCTTCTGCCACCACCGATGAGCAACGGCGCGAAGAGACACGTTTGGCCTACGTGGCCTGCACCCGGGCAGCCGATCAGTTGTTCGTCGTTCGTTCGTTGCGACGCAAATCACGGCTCACTACTGCCAGCCCGTTTTT
>JBEDEI010000027.1:0-8285 GCA_041175765.1 Actinomycetota bacterium
ACCAACGCACGCCACAGCAACTGCCAACCCAAGTTGCGTTGCGCGCGAGCCTGCTCTTCGGCCTCGCCTTTGGCTGATGCAGCGGCGTCGGGATCGAGTGCAGCGATGGTCACGTGGCTGACGGCGCCAGCGATTCGACTGCCGACCAGAAACTGACTTCTGGATCGAAAGCCAAGATTGCCAACGACGAAGTGTTCACACCATTTTCAAAATACTTGTCGATCTTGGCTCGACACTCTGCCGGCGAACCGTGCACGACGAGATCATCAACGACAGAGTCTGGGATCGCCGCCAAAGCAGCCTTGCGATCGCCTGCCTTCCACGCGTCCCACATGCCGGCCAACGCGTCGCCACGACCGAGCCAACGGTGGAACTCTGCGTACACCGGCACGTTCAGATACGCCGCAATTGCATAACGAGCACCGGCTCGCACCACATCGGCGTTCTCGCTTGGGCACACGAAGATGCGCGCCACGATTTCTTTGCTGGCCGGGTCGGCGCCTGCACCCTGGGCGGCGTCATGCACCACTTTGGTTACCGTTCGCACGTCTTCTGCCGACAGCCAGTTGATGATGGCCCCATCTGCTTCGCGACCAGCCAAGCGCAACATACCTTCGCGGAGAGCAGCAACCAGGATCGCGGGCTGCACTTCGGGTCGCACACCCAAACGAAACCCATCGACCTTGAACGTGTCGTATTGCTTGGTGATTTTTTCACCCGTGAGCGCGTCACGCAAGAATCGCACGACATCACGAACTTTTTTGTACGGCTCCACGAACGGGATGCCATTCCAGCGTTCGATGATCACGTTGCTGGATGAGCCAATGCCAATCGCAAATCGCCCTGGTGCCGCATCCGCCAACGACGCCACACTTTGCGCAAAAAGTGCCGGGGTGCGCGTGTAGGCGGGCACGATTGCCGTACCCAAGCGCAATCTCGGCTCCCACGCTGCCGCCATCGCCAATGGGGTGAACGCGTCAGCTGCGTCTGCCTCGGCCGACCAGATGTCGCTATAGCCGAGGTCGGCGAGTTGTCGAAGTTGCTTTTCATGAGCATGGAGATGCCCGGGAAGCGGCACGGTCATTCCGTCTCGGCGTTGCACGGGTTAATTCTTCCACTTTCGAGCGATGCAACTCTGACTGGCAGTGGCCAGGAGTGTGCCGTTTTCTGCGAACATTTGAATCGTGCCGTGTGCAAACCCCCGCTGAACAGATTCCACTTGGATGTCAAGCAGCACCCAGTCGGTCGGCACGAGGTCGGCAAACCGAATGGTGTTGTCGAGGCTGTTGCCGCCGGCATGAATACCCAGTGCCTGCCCGGCAGCCATCGGCACGAAGTCGCCGAGAATGCCGAGTGCTGCAGCATCGATGCCATCGACGAGCGATTTGATGCGCACCCACATGATGGTGCGCCCATCACTTGGTGTGCCGTCCAGTTCGGCCAAGTCACGACCTTTCGCAAACCGCATGTCGAGCGCTTCCATGATCGAGTTCGCATGATTGGTTCGCAGCGTGCGTGGTCGGGCCTCGTGCGGCGGTATCACTTCGGGCATCGTGACGAATTGACCGGCGGCATCAAAGTCGCGATCGCCCAAGGCGGCATTCACCGTCAATACTTCGCGGTCCCCGACGCGACACACCGCACGCGCCTGCGTAACGCTGCTGCCGGCAACTGCAACGGTGACATCGATGTCGACCTGTTCATCGCGACGCGCGTACGACAGGTATTGCGCAGTTGCCCAAGTGCAGCGTCGCTGCGACACCGTCTCGAGCGCAGCGATACCCGCCCCGAGCCCCGCGCCACCAAACAAAAAACCACCGCTTGTGGTGAGCCGCGGTACGACACCGAGCGAAAAGGAATGATTCCCGCGCTGCTCCAAACCAAGAAACGCACGGGAATCCATCGACTGCAGGCTAACGATGCCCGCATCGTACGCTTGTGGCGTGGCCGACACACCGTGGACCAACGACACTGTCTCACTCGTCGAAGCGTTTCGGCGTGGCGAACGCTCGCCGGTTGAAGAACTCGAGGCAACATTCGCAGCCATCGATGCCAGCGATCTGAATGCGTTTTGTTTTCTCGATCGCGATCGTGCACTTGCCGCGGCCAAGAGTGCCGACGTATCACTGCCGTTCGGCGGTGTGCCACTGGGCGTGAAGGAACTCGAGCGTTACACCGGTTGGCCTGACACCGACGCGAGCCTCGTGTTCAAAGATCGCATCGCAACCTCCACCGACACGATGTTGTCGCGTGCCTCAGCCGCGGGTGCGGTGCTGGTCGGTCAAACCACATCGAGTGAATTCGGTGGTGTCAACCTCACGCGCACGATGTTGCACGGTGCGACGCACAACCCGTGGCAGCACGGTCGCACACCCGGCGGTTCGTCGGGTGGCAGTGCGGCGGCAGTAGCGGGCGGGCTCGTCACCATCGCCACTGGTGGCGACGGTGGTGGCTCGATTCGTATCCCGGCTGGCTTCACGGGTTTGGTCGGGCTCAAGTCCACCTACGGTCGCATTCCGCGCGGGCCCGGTGCACCACATGGCAATCTCACCACGACGGTCGGTTGTCTCTCGCGCAGTGTGCGCGACACCGCACGGTGGTTTGACGTGTGCAACGGCCACGAGGGCAACGACCCACTCAGCCTGCCGCGTGTCGAGGGCTGGGAAGCCGGGCTCGGCACGCACTCACTGCGCGGTCTGCGCGCCGTTGTGGTGCCCGACTGGGGTTCAGCCCTGGTCTCGCCAGCAATGTGGAAGGTGCTCGAAGAAGCAGCGCAACATCTCATCTCCATCACCGGCATGCGGCGCGTTGACGGCATCGACACGTCGCTGCCACGTCTCGGTGCCGCATGGTCGATCACCGGCATGGCGGCACTCGCCTTCGAGTTGCGCGACTACTGGCCGGCGTGCGCCGACATTCTCACGCCAGAGATGCGTTACGGTCTCGAGCGCACCGGCAGTTTGTACGGCACCGAAGCGCGTGGCAAGTTTGAAACTCGTCGTGTGGAACTCAACCGTCGCATGACCGAGATCTTCAGCGAAGTCGACCTCATCATCACCGCGAGCAACCCCGACGTCGCGTTCAACGCCGAGGGTCCACTGCCCGACACGTTCGGTGGCGTGGTCGCCGGTGCGGGCAACAACGGTGTGCTCACGTTCCCCGCCAACATCTATGGCAACCCGGGCATCTCGATTCCGGCTGGCGCCGTCGATGGCCTCCCTGTCGGCTTGCAGGTGATGGGGCGGCACTTCAGTGAGCCGTTGCTACTTGACGCTGCACTTGCCTTCGAGCGCTCGCGACCCTGGCCGCTCGTGGCGCCGCAGCGCTAGACCGAGCCCCCTACACCATCAACAACGCGCGCGCTACGAGATCGGTGCCAAAACCCATCAAGATCGCGAGATAACTCAAACCAGTGGCTGCCATCACTGCGGAGTAACTGCGCTCGCGCAGCGCAGCGCGCGTGAACCACGCGAGCACACCGGTGAGCGACGCACACGCCAGCCAAAACCAGCCGAGCACACCGTTCCAACCGTCGTCGATGGTGCCGTTCAACACGCTCAGCATTCCGGTGGGTATCAGCAACACCACAATTTCGATTGGCCACACCACGAGCAACACGTTGGTGAGTTGGTTCAGCAGTTTGCGGGGCATGCCCGGCTGCACGAGGTACCAGTGGCCGAGCAGCATCGCATCGCTGATGGCACCAAGAAATACGGCACCAACGACGAGCCGCGCCAGCCACAGAATGTCGTTGCCGAAACCCGCGCCGTGTTCCGTCGAGAGCGCTGCAATGACGACTCCAACGAACCCCGCCGCGGTAGCAACGCGATCGAGCAACGTATCGCGGCGGGCAAAAGCCACGAGTGCCAGCACCGCCAGGACGATTGCTGCAATCTCACGACCCGGCACCACACCGAATGCAACACCAAGGCCGGCCCCGATCAGTGCCAGCGCGGCATACACCCCGCGCAGCAACTTGCCGTAGCCAACCGAAATCTCACCAGAGCGAAAGGTGAACCACAAAAACAACATTCCACCGGCGGCCCACTGCAACATCACCGTTGCAGCGTCAAGTTTCACAGAACAACCAAGTCGCGTGGCGTGTGATTCATGCGTCGCGGACCATTCGTCGTCGCGACGACAATGTCCTCCAGCCGCATACCCCACTTGCCAGCCACATAGATGCCTGGCTCCACACTGAATGCGTGTCCGTCTGCAATCGGCAACGTGTTACCACTCACCATGTACGGCTCTTCGTGGGCTTCCATGCCGATGCCATGACCAGTGCGATGAATGAAGTAATCGCCCCAGCCGGCATCGTTGAGCACGGATCGCGCCGCGATATCCACGGACTCACATGTCGCACCGAGATGACCGGCCATGACGCCAGCTTCTTGCGCACGCTGCAAGTCACGCCAGGCACGCGCAATGTCGGCTGGTGGTTCACCGATGTGCACACAGCGAGTGATATCACTGCAATAGCCATTCATCGTGCCACCGAAGTCGCACAGCACGATGTCGCCTGCTGCAATCACTCGTGGGCCTGCGTGATGGTGTGGGCTCGCGGCGTTTTCCCCTGCTGCCACGATGGCAAAGTTCACCACGTCGTGGCCCTCGTGCAGGAGTCGCGCGGAGATATCGGCCGAGACCTGCGCTTCGGTTCGCCCGACGAGAGGAATTTGACCACCCTGTAGTTGCGCAGCAACACGATCAGCCGCCGCACCTGCTGCTGCGAGTGCAGCGATTTCGGCGTCGTCTTTGTGCATGCGCAGTGAACCCACCACGTCGACTGAACGAACGAAGGTGCGGTCGGAAAGTTTCTGCAACAACTCCACCAGAAATCGAGCCCACATTTGGTCGCCCACAGCGATGCGCTGCGACGAGCCGAGTAATCCTGCGGTGATGACCACTGGGTCTTGCGTTTCGTTCCACGGAACCACATCAAACACCGAGTGGTGGTGCGTTACGCGTGGCGCCTCGAGTCGCGGCACCACCAAGGTTGCATGTTCGCGCGTCACTACCAGTGCCGTGAGTCGTTCGAGCGGCATTGCGTGGTAGCCGATGAGGTACGGCAGGTCGTGACCCACCGACACGAGCAAGGCATCGACCGACCGCTCGCTCATCGCGGCTCGCACGCGCGCCAAGCGCTGCGAAAACAGCGCCGCACTCGTCACGAGTGTGCCACCAGGCGACCCGCTTGGTAATCGTCGAACGCCTGCTTGATTTCCTCGCGCGTGTTCATCACGAACGGGCCGTAACGCACGACGGGCTCGCCGAGCGGTTCGCCACCGAGCAGCAACGCTTGCGCCGCAGTATTCGTCGTCAGCGTGATTGCACCCGCGGAGCGTTCGAACACCATCATTTGACCGGAAGTTGCTGCATGGCCATTGCCGGTGAGGTCGCCATCAAATACATGCACGAGAGCGGTATGCCCCTCAGCAGGCTGCCATTGCACCTCTTCACCAGCGCGCAATAACACGTGTGCGTACGTCATCGGGCTCGTGGTGTGCACGGCACCCGTCACGCCCATCACGGTGCCGGCGACCACTCGCACTTCCCCACCATTTGGCAACTCAACTCGCGCTAATTGTGCGGCATCAAAACCCTGGTAACGCGGTGGAATCATCTTGGATCGCGCCGGCAAATTCACCCACAGTTGAAAACCATGCATGCGTCCGCCTGAATGCAAGAAGTCGGGCGTGGGCAACTCGCTGTGTACGACACCCGATCCAGCAGTCATCCACTGCACGCCACCCGGACGAATGGTGGCAACGGCTCCGGTGGTATCGCGATGTTCCATCGCCCCATGCATGAGATAAGTGACGGTTTCAAAACCACGATGCGGGTGTTCTGGTGCACCAATTGCTTTGCCTGGTGCGTAATCAACCGGGCCCATCTCATCCAACAACAAAAACGGGTCGATATCGCTCACCCGTGCAGTGGGAAACGGGCGGCGTACCACGAATCCACCACCTTCTACGGTGCGATCACTTTCGATGATGTGATCGAGTTTGCGCGCCGTCATCGTCGCACCAACACGGGGATTGCCGAAGACATCGGAGTTGGCTTGGCGGTCACCGAGACATTCACGCCGGCTTCGTCTGCTGCATGTTTCGCGTGGTAACTCGAGCGTGTCAGTGGGCTTGACTCCACGTGGCTGATGCCGAATGATTCACCAATTTGGCGATAGTGCGCAAACTCATCCGGCGTGGCCCAGCGAACGACGGGAAGATGCTCGTTCGTCGGTCGCAGATACTGCCCGATCGTCACGATGCTCACGCCCACGCAGGCTAGGTCGCGCAACAATGACTCCACTTCGTGACGTTGCTCACCGAGCCCGAGCATGAAGCCCGACTTCGTCACGAGTCCTGCCTGATTGGCGCGAGCCAACACCGACAAACTTCGCGCGTAGCCAGCCGACGGGCGCACCGTGCGTTGGAGGCGAGCAACCGTTTCGATGTTGTGATTGAACACATCGGGTCGGGCGTCAACGAGGAGTTGTAGCGACGCATCGTCGCCCTTGGCATCCGATACCAATGTTTCCACTGCAGATCCCGGGCTTTGGCGGCGAATCTCGTGGATGCACTGCGCTACGTGCGCAAAACCACCGTCGGGCAGGTCGTCGCGGGCCACCATGGTGAGCACCGCGTGCTGCAAACCCATCTGCGCCACGGCCTGTGCGACACGATGTGGCTCGTTGGCATCCGGCAACTCGGGTTTACGTGTATCCACCAGGCAAAAACCACACGCACGTGTGCAACGCTCACCCAACACCATGAACGTGGCGGTGCCATCCTTCCAACACTCCGACAGGTTCGGGCAGCCTGCTTCTTCACACACCGTTACCAAATGCAAATCGCGCAACGTTTTTTTGGTTGCCAACACTTCTTTGCCATGTTGCACGTGTGGGCGCAACCACTCAGGCTTTCGTTCGGCGATTTGTAGTCCAACAATGTCGGGTTCGTATTCCCACGCCACATCCTGTCGATCATCACCCGAGTCGCCCCACCGCTCCAGGGCCAGTCGTGCAACGATGTCGGCCACCTCGCGCATGGTGGCTGCTGAGCCTTCTTCGCGCAACGAAGTCACGGGCCACTCACCTATTCCGCACGGCACGATATGGTCGCGCATGTAGCGCAAGTCGGGTGCCACGTTGAGCGCAAATCCGTGCATGGTGCGCCGTGGTGTTGCACCACGGGCCACGCGCACGCCAATCGCACAAATCTTTCGTGCACGATGGGTGTCTGGCTCCAACCACACGCCGGGATACTCAGGCTTGCGACCGGCGGCAATTCCCAATTCGGCGAGTACGTCAATCACCAGTTGTTCGACACTGCACACATATGCAGTGATATCTGCCGGCGACGCATCCCCGTATTTGCCTGACAAAGATCGAATGGGATATACCACGAGTTGTCCAGGGCCGTGATACGTAATGTCGCCGCCACGATGCACACGAACAAGATCGGCATCCACGTCGCTCGGGTTGCACTTCAAATTTTTGGACAGGTCAGCCGAAGCCCCGTAGGTAAATACGTGATGATGCTCGAGCATCAAAAGGTAGTCGTCACTGGCTTTGGCAAAGAGTGCCTCTTGCAGTGCGAGGGCGTCGCGATAGTTGACCCGCCCGAGCCAACGAACGCGCATTTAGAGCTCCGCCGACCAATCCTGGTGCTCGAGGGTGTGCTTCACCTTGGCCAAGAAGTTGGCTGCGTATGCGCCGTCGAACGCCCGGTGATCCCAGCTCATCGCCAGATTTCCAACCGGATGAATCGCGATACTTTCAGTGCCGTCAGGTAGGCGAACTGCCACGGGCTTGCGCACGATTGCATCGGTACTGATGATGGCCACTTGCGGTTGATTGATGATTGCCATCGTCAGCACCGAACCTGCCGAGCCGTTGTTGGAAATGGTGAATGTGCCGCCGGAAATTTCGTCGGGCGCCAACTTGCGGCTTCGCGCCCGTGTCGCCAGGTCATAAATCTCGCGGGCAATGGCCCGAAGTCGTTTGCCTTCGGCACCACGCACAACTGGCACCAACAAACCTTGGAAGTCAAGGTCAACAGCGACACCGAGGTCGACGTATTTGTGTACCACCAGCGTGTCGCCATCAAGGCTGGCGTTCATGTGCGGATACTCGGCAATTGCATCGACGATGGCGCGGCTGATGAACGGCAGATACGTGAGCGAGAAGCCCTCTGCTGACTTGAACGAATCCTTCACTGCATTGCGCGCGACATCGACGTTGGCGTAGTCGACCTCCACCACGCTGAACGCATGTGGTG
>JBEDEI010000028.1:0-6112 GCA_041175765.1 Actinomycetota bacterium
TTCTTTGGCGAGCTTGTCGGCTTCGGCAGGGGATGCGGGCATGGTGACTGGCTGTACGACCGCCTTCACTTCTTCGCCGAACTCATCATTTGGTACACCGAATACCGCAACATCGGTGACGGCTGGGTGATTGATGAGCACGTTCTCTGACTCTTGCGGATAGATGTTCACACCACCCGAGATGATCATGAACGCCTTGCGATCGGTGAGGTACAAGAACTTGTCGGCATCCATGTAGCCGATGTCGCCGAGGGTGCTCCAACCGCGACCTTTCGGGTCACGCGACGATTTTGTCTTTTCCGGATCGTTGTGGTATTCGAACACTGCCGGTGATTCGAAAAAGACGGTGCCTGTTTCGCCTGTCGACAACTCGTTGCCTTCCTCGTCGAGAATGTGCAGGATGCCCGAGATTGCTTGACCGACGGTGCCGGGATGCGCCAGCCACTGATCTGAGTTGCAGTAGACGAAACCATTTCCCTCGGTGCCTGCGTAGTACTCGTGAATGACCGGGCCCCACCAGTCGATCATCTTGCGCTTGACTTCAACGGGGCACGGTGCCGCTGCATGAATTGCGGTGGTGAGGGTGGATACGTCGTGTTTTTTGCGGGCAGCGTCGGGTAACTTCAGCATGCGAACGAACATCGTCGGCACCACCTGAGTGTGGGTCACCTTGTGTCGCGGAATGCATGCGAGGTATTCCTCGGCGTCGAAGTGCTCCATAATCACCGTGGTGCCACCCAGACGATGTACTGCCATGTTGAAGCGCAAGGGTGCGGCGTGATACAGCGGCGCTGGCGATAGGTACACCGTGCTTTCGTTGAACCCGAAAACAAATTGTGCCAACATGAGCAAACTCGGTGGCGTACCGAGTGGTTTTGCCTCGTAAACGAATGCCACGCCCTTCGGGCGCCCCGTGGTACCGCTGGAATACAGCATGTCGGTGCCTTCGAACTGCTCGGCAAGGGGAGCACTGGATTGTGCGTCGACTGCTTGTTCGTAGGAGTCGTAGTGACTGCTCGTGCCGTCGAGCATGTACCGCGCAACCACGTGCGGGGTCAGCGGCACGATTGCTTCGGCTTGGTCGGCTTTGTATTTCGACGTGATGAACACCTTGGCGCCACAGTCGTTGATGATGTAGGCAAGTTCGTCGGTGGTGAGGCGACTCGAGCAACAGGTGTACACGAGCCCGGCGTAATGGCAACCCCACACCGTTTCAAAGAAACGCGGATGATTCTCCACACAGATGGCGACGTGGTCGCCGGGTTTCAAGCCGTGGCTCGTCATCAACTGGCTCAACCGATTTGCCCCATCGTCGAGTTGTCGGTATGTCAAGGTGGCGCCCGTGCCCGCCATCACGATTGCTGGACGGTCGGGGGCAGTTTCGGCGATTTTTCCGGGGTACATGGTGACACCGAAGGTAGCGCAGCGTGTACCCTCAGTGCATGTCCGCCGACACCCAATCCACAGCAACCCTGTCGTCCCAGCCTCAGGCCAGCAGTTCCGATGAAAAACATGTCATTGATCTGGTGGATGAGCTCGTACGCGACCTGCCGCCAGCCACCACCGACGTCGTAACGTTTCTCGGCGCGCAGTTCGACCGCGGTTTGGCCTGGGTGAACTTTCCGGTCGGTCACGGCGGCTTGGGTCTGTCGCCGAAGTATCAGCGCATCGTGAACGAGCGTGTGTTTGCCGCAGGAGGGCCGAACGCCTATTTTCGCAATCCCATTGGCTACGGCATGTGTGGCCCGACCGTGGTGGAGTGGGGTTCAGAGGCACAAAAGCGTCGCTACCTGCGTCCGCTTTTTACCGGTGAAGAAGTGTGGTGTCAGTTGTTCTCCGAGCCAGGTTCAGGTTCTGACTTTGCAGGCCTGAGCGGCAAAGCAGTACGAGATGGTGACGAATGGATTGTCAACTCACAAAAAGTGTGGACAACGCTCGCACACGTGTCGCGCTACGGCTTGCTCGTTGTGCGTACCGACCCCGAAGCGGTGAAACATGCCGGGCTCACCGCCATGGTCGTCGACATGCATGCGCCTGGTGTCGAAGTGCGGCCTTTGCGCCAAATGACCGGCGAAGCGGAATTCAACGAAGTGTTCTTCACCGATGCACGCGTGCCGGTCGTAGAAACCCTCGGTAATCCTGGTGATGGTTGGCGAGTATCTCTCACCACTCTGATGAATGAGCGAGTTGCCATTGGTGGCATGATTCCGCCGAAGGCTTCGGGGCCGATCCGTGAGGCAGTGAAGCTCTGGGAGAAATTGCCGGAGGCCAGACAATCGGCGGCAACTCGCGATGATCTGATGCGTCTATGGATTCGTGCAGAGGTCTTGCGACTCACCAATATCCGCGCTGGGCAGATGCGCAAGGTGGGTGCGCCAGGCCCAGAGGGTTCGATCGGCAAGATGGCGAGTGCCGACCTGAACAAAGACACCTACGCGTTCTGTGTGCAGTTGATGGGTGCCGACGGAATGTTGTACGGCGACTATGCGCTGACTCGTCCGAATACGGCGATGGGCCCGACTGATGGTTTACAGAAGTCGTTCTTGCGTAGCCGTGCCAACAGCATCGAAGGCGGCACCAGCGAAGTGATGCGCAACATCCTCGGAGAGCGCGTCTTGGGTTTGCCTGGCGATGCCCGCGTTGATCGGGATCGTCCTTGGAGCGAAGTTCCCCGCAATTAGTGGTTGTGCCGCTCGCGGCGCGTGGTTAATGCGTGAGCGAGGCGAGCACTGCACTTGCGCTGATGGAGCGGTCGTCGTAAGCGCGTCGTGTGGTGTGGTCGCCACCCGACAGCACGGTCATGGCCAACTCGAGTGCCGATTGAAGTTCACGAATGTGTCGCGGTGGTGGAAAGTATTCGTCTTCTTCGGTGGCGCGAATCTCGGTGAAACCGCCACGTGGAGCGAGACGTTCGATGACTTCGACGACCAGTTCTTCTGGCGCAGATGCCCCTGCAGTGACACCAACGGTGCCGTGCAGGTCATCTGGCAGATCGGCGGCGCGGTTGACGCGCACCACGCGCGGGCAGCCAATTTCGCGAGCCAAGCGCTCGAGCGCCAGAGTATTGCTGGAGTTCTCACTGCCGATGACGATCATGGTGTCGACTTCGGAAGCAATCTTGGTGAGCGAGGCTTGTCGATTGGTCGTGGCAAAACACAGGTCGCTGCGTCCTGGGGTCCATACGTGTGGGAAGCGTTCCTTCACTGCCGTTGCCACACCTTCCCATTCGCGATGCGAGAGCGTGGTTTGGGCAAGTAGCGCCACAGGTTCACTGAATTCCGGCAGTGCTGCTACTTCGCTCAAGGTTTCTACTCGTGAGATTGCTTCGGGTGCGACTGCCATCGTGCCGACGGCTTCCTCGTGGCCGGCGTGTCCGACGTACACGATTCGGTAACCCTTGCCGGCACGAGTACGCACCTCATGATGCACCTTGGTGACCAGCGGACACACCGCATCCACCATGTAGCTGCCGCGATTGCGCGCTGCATCGACGACTGTCGGGGCAGAGCCGTGGGCCGACAGCATGATCGGTTGACCAGATGGCGCATCGAGCACGTCATCCACAAACACCACGCCGCGTGCCTTGAAGCGATCAACCACGATGCGATTGTGCACGATCTCGTGATAGCAGTAGACCGTGCCGTCGAAGGTGCGCACCATCCACGCCAATGCTTTGATCGCCATCTCCACACCAGCACAAAAACCACGTGGTGCAGCAAGCATCACTTTGTCGACGTTCATGGTCGTACTCAACGGTACCTCTCCGCATGCTCGGTAGCCTGAACGAAGTGACGACGAGTGACGCCCGCAAAAGCGTCGTAATTGTGGGCCGGCCGAATGTCGGCAAAAGCACACTCTTCAACCGATTCGTCGGCGAGCAGGCTGCAATCGTCGAAGACCATCCGGGTGTCACACGCGACCGACACACTCGCGAGGTGGAGTGGTGCGGACGCTATTTCAACGTGGTCGACACGGGCGGCTGGATGCCTGGGGGAAGTCAACTCGATTCCAAGGTGAGTCGTCAGGTGGAAACTGCCGCGCGGGAAGCCGACATAGTGCTCTTCCTGGTCGATGCCACTGCCGGATTGAATGACGACGACGAGGCGATTGCTGCATGGCTGCGAAGCACCGGTCGACCGATTCTGTTGGTCGCCAACAAAGTCGATGGTCCCAACGCCGAGATTGATTTGTGGCAGTTTCTCTCGCTCGGATTGGGCGACGCCGTGCCGGTGTCTGCAATCCACGGGCGCAAGTCAGGTGATCTATTGGATGTGCTCATCGACCAACTGGACCTTGATGCAGCCGATCAACCCGCCGACGGCGTATACGTTCGTGACCCCGACACCAAAGAACCACGCGTAGCCATCGTTGGGCGCCCCAATGTCGGCAAGAGCACGCTCTTCAATCGTTTGGTGGGTGAGGAGCGCTCGATCGTGCATGACTTGGCTGGCACCACCCGTGACGCGATCGACACGCGTATCGAAACGTCTGATGGGCCAATCGTGTTCGTGGATACAGCAGGCATGCGTCGACGAAGCAAAGTCGAGCGTGGTACCGAGTATTACTCCATCATTCGCGCGTTGCGTGCAGTCGACGAGAGTGACATCGCACTCCTCGTAATCGACTCGACGGAGGGAGTAACAAGTCAGGACCAGCGTTTGGCCGAGCGCATCGATGCGAGCGGTTGTCCCATCGTGGTGGTGCTGAACAAATGGGAGATGCTGGCTGCCGAGCAGCGCGAAGAGGTGGAAATTGAGTTGCACCGCCGCCTGTATTTCATCGGTGATTCACCAATCGTGAAGCTGTCGGCCTTGACCGGCAAGAATGTGCACCGGCTGCAGCCCCTGCTTACCGACGCGATCACGAGTTACCACAAGCGCGTTCCTACCAAGGACGTCAATCGAGTCGTGGCCGCTGCCCAACAGCAGCAACCTGCCGGCCAAGGTGCTCGTGTGCTCTATGCACTGCAGGGTGCAATTGATCCTCCGACGTTCACATTGTTCGTCAATCGCGAGTTGCCACAAACGTATTTGCGCTATCTCGAGCGTTCGATTCGCGAGGCGTTTGAGTTCGGCTCGACTCCCATCAAACTGCGCGTTCGCACACGTTCCGAACAGGGTTAGTCGTGCCGTGGTGTGAGCCGTGCTCGCGGTACTTCGCCCCGTCAGCGGTTACTGCGCAAGGCAAGTGTCCGGTGTGTGGGCGGGGCATCGACATGCCATTGATTCGCTCCTCACAGGAAGCACCCTCACTGCGCGAGTTGCAACAGATGAGCGGCGAGAAAGCTCCATGGCATTTCAAACTCTTGATGGCGATGGTGGTGTTGTACTTCGGCTGGCGGATCATCGCCATCTTTGTAGACTGACCACGCCGTAGCTACGGGCTGTGGCGCAGCTTGGTTAGCGCGCTTGTCTGGGGGACAAGAGGTCGGGAGTTCAAATCTCCCCAGCCCGACGATGTGCGGTCGCTTCGTCGCCACCACTGCTCCAAGCCAGTTGGCGCTGCTTTTTGATGCGACGCTGCTCGATGTGCACGACGATATGTTTCGTGCAAACTACAACGTCGCACCGACCACACAGATCGTGATGCTGCGGGCGCACGAACAATCGCGAGTGCTGCAGCCTGCACATTGGGGCCTGTTGCCGGCCTGGAGCAAAGATCGCAGTCGTGCCGCAAGCATGATCAATGCCCGTAGCGAAACGTTGACCGAGAAACCCAGTTTTCGACCATTGCTCAAGACGCATCGGTGCGTAGTGCCCGTGGATGGATATTACGAATGGCGAACGGTGGATGTCGATGCATCCGTGAAGCAACCGAAACAGCCGTATTTCATCCGCTGCAAAGACGAGCGTCCGCTGGCGATCGCGGGCCTGTGGACCACGTGGCAAGATCCCCAACGTGACGCGCAGGAGGTACACAGTTGCTGCATCATCACGATTGCGCCGAATTTACCGCTGGCGCAGATTCACGACCGAATGCCGTGCATTCTGGATGGAGATGCCATCGATACCTGGCTGACGGCCGACTCGCCGCCACTCGAAGTGTTGCAAACGGCAGCCAACGACCGTGTGGTTGCAGCCACCGTCAGCACCGCGGTCAACAATGTGCGCAA
>JBEDEI010000029.1:0-8649 GCA_041175765.1 Actinomycetota bacterium
GCATGACCCTGGTGGCAATTCTCACCCTGGTGGTCGTACCGGCGGTGCTGTTCTTCACCCGCGGTGAACCACAAGCCGAAGTTGCCACTGTGGCAGCCGCCGGCGTCAACATCGGTGGCAACCCCACGAGCACCAGCGAGCCACCCGCCCCGGTTTTTTTGTCGGGCCCGAACGTGTTGTCGCCCACTGGAACTGCTGTGGTTGCGTATCCGAGTACCAATGCAATGGAAATCACCGGCTTGGGAACGTTCAGCAGTTTCAACGGTGGCCCACCTTCGGTCTGCAACTCTCCGATTGCCCCTTACGGCAGCAAACTGGTGGTGAGAAACCTCAACAACGGCCGGTCAATCTCGTGCTCCAACGTGATGATGCCTTCCACTCCGGCCAATGTAAGCGTGGTGCTGCACACCGAACTTTTCGTGCAACTTTCTGATCTGGTGAACGCACCAATTCCTGTTTCCATCACCTGGTGACGCTCACTCGCTCGCAGACCTCGGAGTTGTTGGCTCGCTACGGCTTGGCGCCACGCCGCGCATTCGGCCAGAACTTCGTCGTCGAGCCAGAAACCGTTCGCCGCATCGCATCACTCGCACATGTACGCGCCGGCGACTTCGTGGTGGAAATTGGCGCAGGTCTCGGCTCGCTCACACTCGCTCTCGCCGAAACTGGTGCCAGCGTGACAGCAATCGAAATCGACTCCGGGCTCGTCAACGTGCTGCAGGAAAATGTGGGTGCACTACCCAATGTGTCGATCGTGCACGATGATGCGATGCGACTCGACTGGTCCTTGCTGCTCGGCACTGCCCCAGCCTGGACCGTGGTGGCCAACTTGCCGTACAACGTGGCCACGCCGCTCGTTGCCGACTTGCTCGACACCGTGCCGAAAGTGAAAAGCTTGCTGGTGATGGTGCAAAAAGAAGTGGCGCAGCGTTTTGTGGCGCGTCCGGGCACCGAGGCTTTCGGGGCCGTGAGCGTGAAAGTCGACTACTGGGCCACTGCCCAGATCGTTGGCGAGGTGTCGTCGGCCGTGTTCTTGCCTCGCCCACGAGTTGCATCGTCATTGGTGCAGATCGTCCGCCGCGAAACACCCGCAGTCAGCGCACCGTTTGCGGAGATGTTTGCACTCGTTCGACAGGGGTTTTCGACGCGGCGCAAGATGTTGCGTCGGGCACTCGACGGTGCCGTCGATGCACAAGATTTCGCCACCGCCAATGTCGACCCGCAATCACGCGCCGAAGAGTTGACACTCGACGACTGGTCGCGACTCACCAATGCCGTCATGCAACGGCGCCAAGCAGCAGGTTGAGCAGCACCACACCATGAGTCGCTCGTCGCTCGGTAACACCACCACACTCTCGGCGCACGCAAAACTGACGCTGTCACTGCGGGTGGTGGGGGTTCGTAGCGACGGCTTTCATCTCATTGACGCAGAGATGATCAGCCTTGCGCTCTGCGACACACTGCGTATCGACCCGGCGGGCACCGGCATAACGGTGACCGGACCGTTTGCCGATGGTGTTCCCGTCACCGACGACAACTTGGTGGCCCGTGCACTACAACTCGCACAGCGCACGGCTGCCGTGCATATCGACAAGCACATCCCCAACGGAGGCGGGCTGGGAGGAGGCTCGTCGGATGCTGCAGCCATCTTGCGCTGGGCAGGTTTCGATGATCTTTTGGCTGCATCGCGGCTTGGCGCCGACATTCCGTTTTGTTTGGTTGGTGGTCGCGCACGCGTGCAAGGCATCGGCGAACTCGTCACACCTCTGCCGCAAAACACCACCACACCACCGACCACCATCACGCTCGTGGTGCCGCCGCTGCATGTGTCGACACCAGCGGTGTATCGCGCATGGGACGCGTTGCCCAAGCATGCGCAGCGCGGCGCGCTGAACGACTTAGAGCCGGCTGCCGTGCTCGTGGAACCACAACTTGCGACCTGGCGCGATCGCATTCGCGAAGCAACAGGCGCTACCCCGACCTTGGCCGGGAGCGGGGCCACGTGGTTTTTGCACGGCCAACACGACATCTCCGACGCGATGTCTGGCGCGACGGTGATCGTTACACACAGCCGCTAACGCGGGGTGGTGGAAAAGTTACTTACTGTTGCGTTGGTGGCGAGTGCGACGAAGCATTTTCTTGTGCTTCTTTTTGCGCATTCGCTTGCGGCGACGCTTGACGAGTGATCCCATGCGAGCCACGACGCTACCCTGAAATTGAGCAATACTGCGTTCCAGGTTCATTCCGGGGTCGTTCAACGGCAGGACAGCGGGTTTTGGTCCCGCTTATAGGGGTTCGAATCCTCTCCCCGGAACCATGGGCGTCGTGGCCATCATCCTTGCCGCCGGCCACGGCACACGGATGAAATCGGCACGACCAAAGCCATTGCACGTGATCTGCGGGCGGCCGATGGTGCTGCATGTCATCCATGCACTGGAGGCGGTCGATGTTTCGTCGACCATGGTGGTGATTGGGCACGGAGCCGAGCGTGTTGCCGATGAAGTTCGCCTCGGTGCACCCGACTGGGCAAACATCGCTTTTGCCGAACAAGCCCAGCAGCGCGGTACGGGCGATGCAGCGGCAGTTGGCCTGCGCGCCCTGGATGCTCTTGCCGGTCGTGAGCACGGCGATCTCGATGACGAATCCACCGTCATCGTCATGCCAGGTGACACGCCCCTCTTGCAATCAGCAACGCTGGCAACGCTCGTGCGCACCCATGAGCAGTCGTCAAATGCTGCGACAATGCTCATCGCCGAACTTGACGAGCCGTATGGATACGGTCGAATCATTCGAGCCAAAGACGGCAACGTCGTACGCGTGGTCGAAGAGCGCGATGCCACACCGGCCGAACGCGCTCTGCGCGAAGTGAACACCAGTATTTATGCATTCAAACGCGGGCTACTTGGCCCTGCCCTGCGCCGCATCACCAGCAACAATGCGCAATCCGAGTTGTACCTCACGGATGTGGTCGAAGTGTTGGCATCGGTTGGACATCGCATCGGCACGAGCAGCACAGATGCCGCCGAAGTCACCGGTGTGAACGACCGCTGGCAATTGGCGCTTGCCGAACGCGAATTACGGGCGCGCACCAACCGGGCGTGGCTCTTGGCTGGCGTCACAATGCTCGACCCGCGACAAACGTTCATCGACGTCACCGTGCAGATTGGCCAGGACGTCACGCTGTACCCCGGCGCAATCCTGCAGGGCCATACGGTCATCGGTGATGGATCAGTGATCGGCCCTGCCACGCGACTCACCGACACCTACGTGGGGTCACGCAGCCGAATTGAGCAGACCACGGCAGTTGATTCGCACATTGGCGAGGGCTGTGTGGTGGGACCGTATGCATTTTTGCCCGAGGGCACGAAGGTCGAATCGGGCGTGAGGACTGGCGCGTTCTATGATGGCTCGCAGTGAACAAATCGATCGACAAAGTCACCACCAAACGGATGGTGCTCTACAGCGGTCGCGCACATCCTGAACTTGCACGCGAAGTAGCGAGCCACCTCAACATTTCGCTCGGCGAAGCCGACGTCGTGGAGTTTGCCAACGGCGAGATTCGTCCACGCTTCGGCGAAAGCATCCGTGGCGGCGATGTGTTCATCATGCAGTCGCACTACGGCCACAACGGCTACAGCATCAATGACGCAATCATGGAACAGCTCATCATGATCGATGCTGCATATCGCGCATCGGCCAAACGAGTAACGGCCGTATGCCCGTTTTATGGATATGCGCGCCAAGATCGCAAGGCTGCTGGTCGCGAGCCCATCACTGCACGTGTTGTCGCCGACATGTTCAAGGCAGCGGGCTCCAAGCGAATGGTGTCGGTGGATTTGCACAGCGGACAAATTCAAGGCTTCTTCGAAGGCCCTGTCGACCACCTCACCGCCATGCCAGTGTTGGAAAAATACCTCCGCGAAAACGCGCGCGAGGGTGTCGTCATCGTTTCACCGGACACGGGTCGCGTGAAAGTTGCCGAACGCTTCGCTCAGCACTTGGCCGACATGAGCGCCGACGTGGCGTTCGTGTACAAGCGTCGCGAGAAGAACTCGATCAATGTGGCCAGCGCCAAGGAAGTCATCGGCGAAGTTGAGGGTCGTTTGTGCGTACTCACCGACGACATGATCGACACCGCCGGCACCATCACCTCGGCGGCGGAACTGCTGATGGCCCGCGGTGCCAAAGAAGTGTGGGCAATGGCCACCCATGGCGTGTTGTCGGACCCGGCCATCGAGCGACTGCAAAAGTCGCCAATCAGCCGCGTGGTCCTGACCAACACCATTCCCCTGCCCAAGGAAAAACGCATCGATCGCATCGAAGTGTTGTCGGTGGCCAAAATCATCGCCGACGCACTGGCAGCAGTCTTCGAAGAGACCAGCGTGAGCGAGCTCTTCGGTGGCGAGAACCTCGCCTAAACAAGCCCGAATCTTCGCCCTTAGACTGTCCAAATGCCAACAGCCCTAAAAACCAGCCTCGGTCGCGCGCTGGGTAGCGCCGCAGCCCGCCGTCTTCTGGCCCAAGATCAGATTCCCGCCGTGGTCTACGGACACGGCATGACCCCAACAGCCGTCACCGTTGACCGCAAGGAACTGCGCGTGGCACTCTCGGGCCCAGCAGGTCTCAACACCGTGCTCGAGTTGCAGGTGGGTAGCGATTCATACCCGGCCATCGTCAAAGAAGTGCAGCGCGATCCCGTGAAGCGCAACGTGCGACACGTCGACTTCCAGCAAATCAGCCTCACCGAACTCATCACCGTGCACGTGCCGTTGCACATCAAAGGTGTGGCCAAAGCAGTGCTTGCCGAAGGCGGTCTCGTGGATCCCGTTGTCAACTCGGTGGACATTCGCGCAACTGCTGCAAACATTCCGAACGACATCACCGTTGATGTCACCAACATGACGATGGACACCGTCGTACGCCTGGGCGATCTGCAATTGCCAGCGGGTGTGAGCATCGTCGGCGACCCAGAGTTCGTGGTCGTCACGGTGGTCACGACGAAGGTGGAAGAAGTTGCTGTGGTGGCCGCACCAGTCGAAGGCGAAGTTGCCGCCGACGGTGCCGCACCTGCTGCTGGTGCCGAAGGTGCACCAGCCGAGGGCGACGCCAGCAAGCCGGCTGCAGGTGGCAAACCTGCGGCGGGCGGCAAGCCCACCAAATAATCCGCAATGCGGTAAACCGCGATGGCGCTGTTTGGTCGCTCGCCGCGATCATCTCGTCGTAGCGCTTCTGCACCACGCAAGGAACGCCAAGGCACACCGTTTTCTGCTCTCGTCGTTGGCGTCGGCAATCCGGGCAACGAGTACGACCGCACTCGGCACAACGTCGGCTTCGAAGTCATCGATGAACTGGCGCGTCGTGCTTCAGTCACCTTGAAAGCATCCCGCGACAAGTCGCTGCTCGCCGAAGTACACGGCGACTTTTTGCACTACTTGCTGGCCAAGCCGATGACGTACGTCAACAATTCGGGTCAGGCAGTTGGGCCGATTGCAAGACGCTTTGGTGTCGACGATGTCGAGCGCATCGTGGTGGTGCACGACGAGTTGGATCTGCCACCAGGCACGGTGCGCGTAAAAGTCGGTGGTGGTTTGGCCGGACACAACGGTTTGCGTTCCATCACCCAACACCTCAAGTCGCAGGAATTCGTACGTGTGCGCATCGGAGTGGGTAAACCGCCGAGCAAGGAACGCGGTGGTGACCACGTATTGGGACGCATTCCCAAACAGGAGCGCGAACTGCTCGACGTCGCCGTTCAGCGCGCCGCGGATGCCGTGGAAGTAATCCTGAAGCACGGGGCCGACACGGCCATGCAGCAGACGAACGCCGATTAAGTCGTCCCCCACCATGAGCAGTAACGACGGAGTGTCGCTGGCAGCGCTGGCAGCGGTTGCCGCGAGCCACGGCCGTGCCCTCGGCGTGGGAATGCCCAACGGCTCAGTGGTGTCGTGGGCCGACAACATTCGACCATTACTCATTGCCGCGCTGTCGCGCACCCGCCCGCGTGACACGCTGCTGGTCGCTGCGCCTACGGGCTCACAAGCACGAGTGCTCTACGAAGATTTGCGCGCCTACTGCGATGCCTCGGTCGCCTACTTCCCCGCATGGGAAACGCTGCCGTTTGAACGCGTCAGCCCCGGCATCGAAACCATGGGTGAACGCATGCGTTTGGTGTCGCAGGTACGCAGCGGCAACGCACCACAAATCGTCGTCGCACCGGTGCGTGCACTTCTTCAACGATTGACTCCTGCCGCACTTACATTTTCGCCAATCGTGATTCAGCGTGGATCCACGCTTGACCTCGACACGATTACCGCCACGCTCGTGGATTGGGGCTACGTGCGCGAACAACTTGCCGAACATCGTGGCGAGTTTGCAAGGCGTGGTGCAATCTTCGACGTGTTTGATTCCACTGCTGATGCACCCGTACGCATCGAGTTGTGGGGTGACGAGGTGGAACGACTGAGCACCTTCTCCGTGAGCGACCAACGCAGTACCGGCGAAATCGACGAAGTGGTGCTGTATCCCGCCCGCGAACTGTTCATTGATGACGACATCGTGGCTCGTGCCGAGTACTTGTGCACGCACGAGCCTTGCGGTCGCGAACAATGGGAACGTATCGCCCAGCGCAGCGAGTTCGAGGGCATGGAGAACTGGTTGGCCTGGCTCACGCAAAAAGAAACCACGCTGCTTGATGTGTTGCCCACCACCGCTGGCCTCATCGTGTGTGACCCTGCGTACCTGCGATCACGCGCCCGCGAACTCGAGAAAGAAGAGCGAGCCGTGGCCGAGGCGTTGGCATCGACGTGGTCTTTCAACATCAATGACGACATGCCGAAACTGCACGTGGATATCGAAACATTGTTGTCGCGCACACCAACGCCACTGGTGTTGTCGGTGGCCTCGCCGGGCCTTGGCGAACCGAGTGACACGGGTGTAGATGTGGTTGCCAGCCGTTGGGGTTCGCCGGCAGCCACTGCAGAGCGCTTGGCTGAACGCTTACGCGAATCATTGAGTGTCGGTTATCGCATCGTGCTGGCCTACGACAGCAACGAATCCGCCACGCGCGTGCGCCACGAGCTTGCATCACTGGGCATACCCGCCGTGTACGCAACTGCGGATGCGATTCCCGAATCGGCATTCACCACCAATGTGGTCACGGTTGTGGTGCAAGCGCTCCACGATGGTTTCGTTCTGCCCACGGTGTCGCTATTGGTGGCAACGGAAGCCGAAATCACGGGACGACGCGTCACACGACGGCGCCGCACACGACGACGCGGTGCCACCACGATGTTCGAGGATCTCAAGGCCGGTGACCACATCGTTCACGATGTGCACGGCATCGGAGTGTTCGAGGGCATGGCGCGCCGCAAACTCGACGGCGTGGAGCGCGACTTTCTGCACCTGCGTTATGCCGATGGAAGTTTGTTCGTACTCAGCGATCAAATCGATTTCGTTCGCCAATACGTGGGTGGCGATGCCCCACCACTCAACAAGATGGGCGGCGCCGATTTCGCACGCATCAAACAACGAGTGCGCAACGACCTGCGCGTGATTGCGCAAGAACTCGTGGTGCTGTATCAGCGCCGACTGCACACGCCGGGTCACCCGTTCAGCCCCGACACACCGTGGCAAGCAGAGATGGAAGCAGCATTCCCCTACGTAGAAACACCCGATCAATTCGACGCAATTGTTGCCGTCAAACAAGACATGGAAAGCCCCAACCCAATGGACCGTCTGGTGTGCGGTGATGTGGGTTTCGGAAAGACAGAAGTTGCGCTTCGTGCAGCCTTCAAGTGCGTGCAGGACGGAAAACAGGCTGCAGTACTCGTGCCCACCACGTTGCTTGCCTCGCAACACATGTCCACGTTCACCGAACGGTTCAAGCCGTACCCGATGAAGGTGGAGATGCTCTCACGATTCGTGAGCGCAGCGAAAGCCAAGCGCATCATCGCGGGGCTTGCCACGGGCGAAGTCGACATCGTGATCGGCACTCACCGTCTGTTACAAGAAAACATTCGATTCAAGAACCTCGGCTTGTTGGTGGTGGATGAAGAACAGCGTTTCGGCGTGCAGCACAAGGAGTCGATCAAGTTGATGCGCAACAACGTGGACGTACTCACGATGTCGGCAACACCAATCCCCCGCACACTGGAGATGAGTTTGGTCGGCATTCGTGACATGTCGTTGCTGAATACGCCACCCTCCGATCGCCAACCGATTCGTACATACGTGACGGGATACGACAAGCGGGTGGCCGCCGAGGCGATTCGTCGTGAGTTGCTCCGCGAAGGTCAGGTGTTCTGGGTGCACAACCGCGTGGAGAGCATCGAGGAACGGGCAGAAGACTTGCGACGACTCGTGCCCGAAGCACGCATCATTCATGCTCACGGGCAAATGGACGAAGCAACTCTTGAGCGCACGGTGATGGATTTTTGGGATGGCAAGCACGACGTACTCGTCTGCACGACCATCATCGAAAGCGGTATCGACATGCCGGCAGTCAACACGCTGGTAGTGGAAGACGCTCACCGCCTCGGCCTTGGTCAATTGCATCAGTTGCGTGGTCGTGTGGGGCGTGCCGGGCAACAGGCGTATGCGTTTCTCTTCCACCCACGCGATGAAGTGCTCACCGAGATTGCCTTCGAGCGT
>JBEDEI010000030.1:0-5454 GCA_041175765.1 Actinomycetota bacterium
ACCGTTTTGCATGCCGGCGGAAAATTTGGCGGCGACGGCTACAAGGTGTCCGGTGGTTTACACGGCGTAGGCGTGAGTGTCGTGAACGCTTTGTCGCTTCGTGTCGTTGCCGAAGTACACCGCGAGGGCACCCATTTTCGCCAAGAGTTCGTTGACGGCGGCAAACCCAAAGGCAAGTTGCAAAAAGTTGGCAACTCGCCAAACAAGACGACACGTGGAACCTCGATTCGCTTCTGGCCGGACCCCGAAATCTTTCAAGCCGAAGGCATCGAGTTCGTGGCGCGTACGGTCACCGAACGTTTGCAGACGATTGCGTTCTTGAACAAGAACCTCGAAGTGGTGTTCGTCGATGATCGAGGTGAAAAGAAACAAAAAGTCGCCTTCCAATACAAGGGCGGCATCGTGGATTTCGTCAAACACCTCAATCAATCACGCGAGGCACTCTTCACCAAGGTTGGCCATTACGAAGCGAGCGAAGCCGACCAAACGCTCGACATTGCATTGCAGTGGAACACGGGCTATTACGAGGGTATTTACGGCTACGCCAACGGTATTTCCACCGTCGAAGGCGGCATGCATGTGGAAGGTTTCAAGACTGCCCTCACGTCAGTGGTCAACAAATATGCCCGTGCCGCGGGTGGGCTGAAAGAAAAAGACGAAAACCTGCTTGGTGAAGACATTCGTGAAGGTCTCACGGCAGTGGTATCGGTGAAGTTGCGCGAACCACAATTCGAAGGTCAAACGAAGGCCAAACTCGGCAACGTGTCCATGCGGTCATTCGTACAAAAAGAAACCAACACCAAACTCGAAGAGTGGTTCCAGGAAAATCCCACCGAAGCAAATCGCGTGGTCAAAAAAGCGGTCGCTGCAGCGCAAGCGCGCATTGCGGCAAAAAATGCCCGCAACGCCATTCGCCGCAAGACCGCTCTTTCCGGTGCCGGAATGCCCGACAAGTTGAAGGATTGCGGTAGCAGCGACCCAGGGGAGAGCGAACTGTTCATCGTCGAAGGCGATTCCGCCGGTGGCACGGCAGTGGATGCTCGCGATCCGCGAACGCAGGCCATCCTGCCGATTCGCGGCAAGATCCTGAACGTTGAGCGAGCACGACTCGACAAAATGTTGAAGAACAACGAAATCCAAGCACTCATCACCGCAATCGGCGGTGGCGTCGGCAACGACGAATTCAATGTCGAAAAAGCGCGCTATCACAAAGTGATCGTGCTCGCCGACGCCGATGTCGACGGCAGCCACATTCGAACCTTGTTGCTCACGTTCTTCTATCGCCAGATGCGCCCGATGGTGGAAAGTGGCTTCATTTACATCGCACAACCACCGTTGTTTTCCACCGAAGTGGGCAAAGAAAAGACGTACCTCAAAGACGATGCAGCAAAGGCAGCGTTCCTCAAGGAGCATCCCAACCACAAAAAAGAATTCCAGCGCCTGAAAGGTCTCGGCGAAATGGATTGGCAGGAACTCAAAGGCACCACCATGGACGCAGCGACACGCACCTTGCTGCAAGTCAACGTGGAGGAAGCCGCCGAAGCCGAGAACATCATGAGCACGCTGATGGGCGACGACGTAGAAGTTCGCAAGGAATTCATCACGAGCAACGCACGCGACGTGCGCAACCTGGACTTTTAGGAACCACGATGGCCAAAAAGAAACCTGCTACTCCAGCCAAAGGCGGTGGTCGCTCGGGCGGTGCTGGTGATGGTGACGGTTCTTCGCGCCTGCCGCTTTCCAGTGGTGATTCGGTGCAACCAGTGCAACTCAAAGCGGAGATGGAACGTTCGTTCCTCGACTATGCGTTGTCGACCATCATGGCGCGCGCCCTGCCCGACGTTCGCGATGGCCTGAAGCCGGTGCATCGTCGCATCATCTGGGACATGGATCAACAGGGGTTCCGCCCCGATCGGCCGTACGTAAAGTGTGCGCGCGTCACCGGCGACACGATGGCGCGTTACCACCCGCATGGTGATGGCGCCATTTACGACGCGTTGGTGCGTATGGCACAACCGTTTTCGTTGCGACATCCGTTGATCGACTTCCACGGCAACTACGGTTCACCCGACTTTGGCCCGGCTGCGAGTCGCTATACCGAAGCACGATTGCACCCCTTGGCGATGCAGCTGCTCGCCGACATCGAGGAAAACACCGTCGATTTGATGCCGAACTATGACGGCACCACGGAAGAACCAACGGTGTTGCCGGCGCGATTCCCCAACTTGTTGGTGAACGGCTCACAGGGCATCGCAGTGGGAATGGCAACCAGCATTCCACCGCACAACTTGGGCGAAATCGTCGATGCCACCTTGCATCTCATCGACAACCCCGACGCGACAGTCAAAGACTTGATGAAGTTCGTGAAAGGCCCCGACTTCCCCACGGGTGGCCTGATTTTGGGTCGTGAAGGGTTGACCGAGGCGTACAAAACGGGCCGCGGCAGCATCAAGATGCGCGCCAAAGTATCGATTGAAGAAGGCAAGCGGGGCCAGATGCAGATCGTGGTCACCGAATTGCCGTATCAGGCCAGCTGTTCGGCGATTGCCGGGCGCATTCAGGAATTGGTCGACAACGACGGCCTCGATGGCATCGCCGATGTGAACGACAACTCCGCTGGTGGACAAACCAACCTGATCATCACGCTCAAGCGCGACGCGAATGCCAACGTGGTCATGAACAACTTGTTCAAGAATACGCAACTACAAAGTCAGTTCCCGGTGAACATGGTGGCACTCGTGGATGGCGTACCACGCACCTTGAACCTGCGTGATGCAATCGCCGGATACATCGCCCATCAGATTGAGGTCATCACCCGACGCAGCCAGTACCGCCTCGACAAGGCTCGCGAACGCAACCACATTTTGGAAGGCCGCCTCAAGGCACTCAATGTCATCGATGAAATCATCAAGGTGATCCGTGCCAGCGAAGACGCCAATGCCGCCAAAGAAGCGTTGATGGGCAAGAAGTTCGAGTTCAGCGAGCGACAAGCCATCGACATTCTCGATATGCAATTGCGCCAACTCACCAAGTTGTCACGTATCGACTTGGAAGCCGAACAAAAAGAGATTCGAGCGCGAATCAAGGAACTCACTGCCATTCTCGAAGATGACAAGAAGCTGCGGTCGGTGATTTCCGGTGAACTCACGAAGGTGCGCGACACGTTTGCCACACCACGCGTGTGTCAAATCGCCGCCGATGTGAGTGAAATGGGTGTCGAGGATCTCGTCGAAGACAAAGAACTGGTCATCGTGATGACCCAGGAGCAATACATCAAGGCGGTGTCCGCCGATTCGTTCCGCACGCAAGGCCGAGGCGGTCGCGGGGTCAGCGGAGCCCGCATGAAGAGTGACGACATCGTGCGACACGTCATCTTTACGACGGCGCATGCGTATTTGTTGTGTTTTTCCAATCGGGGGCGCGTTTACCGCCTTCGTGCACTTGAAGTGCCGGAACGCGAGCGCACCGCCAAAGGTATTCCGATCATCAACCTGCTGCCGTTGCAACAAGGTGAGACGATTCAGGCGATCATCGATACACGCGAGTTCCCGGGTGAACGCAATCTGTTCTTTGTCACCAAGCAGGGTCAAGTGAAGAAAACCAAGTTCGATGAGTACGACTCCAGCCGACGTGACGGGCTCATTGCCCTCAAGTTGCGACCAAAGGATGAACTTGTGCGGGTCATCGTGACCACGGGTACCGACGACGTGTTCATGGTGACGCGTGGCGGACAAACCATCCGCTTCAACGAAAAGCTCGTGCGCCCGATGGGTCGGTCCGCCGCAGGCGTGCGCGGGATGAAGATGCGGGCAGCCGACGAAGTAGTTGCCGTCGATGTGGCTACCGACGAGTCGTCCATCTTGATGGTGACCGAATCGGGATATGGCAAACGCACCCAGATTTCCCACTTCGCTCGCAAAGGTCGTGGTGGCATGGGCATGATCGGCATCAAGTTGACGGGCAAAAAAGGTCGCGTGGTTGCTGCATTCATGGTCGGTATCGAAGATGAAATTGTCGTGGTTGCCTCAGGCGGCACCACCATTCGCATGCCAGTGCGTGAAATCTCCAGTCAGGGCCGTGCGGCCACTGGTGTTCGCGTCATGACGCTCGAAGCCGGGCAGGTGGTGGCGTCGGTGGCGCCGATCTTTGCCGGCGACGACGCCTAAACGCACCACACTCCACTATCACGATGCGTCATGACCGGGGCAGTGTTCTGCCGCTTGCGGCGTTGCTCATCGCCGTGACGTCATTACTGGTGATGGGCATCACGCAGATGGCGACCACAGTGGTGCATCGCCAGCACGCCCAAACGGCAGCCGACGCACTTGTGCTTGCCATTGCGCAACAACGCGAAACCACCGATGTCGTGACCAGCTACGACATCGCGCAGTATTCGGTAACCAGCCAAGACAATGTGGTATCCGTTCGAGTGATTTGTCGTGGTATCGAAGCCTCGGCAACGGCGAACATCCACCATTATCCATCATCACTCGTCCTCGTACACTTGACACAGTTCAATGAGTAACACGCCGTCATCTCGTACGCAGCACAGCAGTACTCGGCCGCGCATGCGTCGTGTTACTCGGGTGGTGCGCGACATTGACGTGTGGAGTGTGTTCAAAGTTGGTTTGGTGTTTCACGCCGTGGTGTTCGTCGTGGTGCTGGTGGCCGTCACATTGTTGTGGGGGGTAGCCAACAACACCGGAACGATCGACAACGTGGAGAACTTCTTTGAGTCATTCGGCTGGGAGTCGTTTTCGTTCGACGGCACCGCACTCTTTGGCAATTTCTTTGCCTTCGGGCTCCTTGCAGCCATCCTTGGCACTGCGCTGTGGGTGGTGGGTGCCGTGATGTTCAATCTGATCACCGAACTCGTGGGTGGTGTGCGCGTAACGGTCTTGGAAGAAGAAGTCGTCCTCGAATCAGACGGCAACTAACCCCATAGAATGAGAGTCCCGATAAGGGGCTATAGCTCAGTTGGTTAGAGCGCATCCCTGATAAGGATGAGGTCTCAAGTTCGATTCTTGATAGCCCCACGAAAGAAGCAATCAGTAAAAGTTTCCGAGAAACAAGCTTGTCGGCTGAATGCCTGCAAAACAGCAGCCGAGTATCAGACTGTTTCGATGTACCGATTCGGAAGGTAGAATTCTTCTGGCAGACCCATGATTCTTGTAACAGGAGCAGACGGGTTTATCGGAAGTCACTTGGTTGAGCGGCTTGTTCGTGACGGCCTACCAGTGAAAGCACTTGTTCAGTACAACTCTCTCGGATCTTGGGGTTGGTTGGATGTTTGTGACGACGCAGTTAAGTCATCGATTGAAGTTGTATCGGGAGACATTCGAGACGCGTATTTCGTGGATACCATCATGCGCAAATGTGACACGGTTCTCCATCTTGCAGCACTGATTGCGATTCCGTACTCGTATTCAGCGCCTCACTCATACGTAGAAACAA
>JBEDEI010000031.1:0-4281 GCA_041175765.1 Actinomycetota bacterium
CAAGTTGATGGCTTGTGTCATTCCCAACAGCCACAACACCGTGATGAGGGGCACCCAGTCATCCGACAACACGAACACATCCAGAAACGGCACTCGAAACTGGAACATCGTCACGCCAAACCACACGAGTGCAACTGCAGCCACCACGATGCCCGTCACTTTGGCTGGTGGCGAGATATCCCGAATGTCGTCAAGGATGCCGAGTGCAAAAATGATTGCGCAGGCGACGACAACACCGACGATCTCGGTGCTGTCTTGGAAGAGCAGATCGAAGTCACCAATCAAGCTGGCACTCACCACGCCTGCCAGCACCCCGCCGAACATTGCAATCCCACCAACGTCGGGAGTTGGCACGGGATGCATACGGCGCGCATCCGGGGTGGCCAACCAACTCTGGCGATGTGCCAATCGAATGACGAACGGCATTGATGCAGCCGTCGTTGCTGCCGCAATGAGCCCAACGACCAGGTACGAAGCGACGCTAATCATGCGATGTTCAGCGCTCGACAGTCGCGGTGAGCGTGCACACCCCTAACGATAGGCGGGAAACGCGGCACACAATTCGGCAACCTTGCCGCGCACTTGTGCCACCACTGCAGCATCGGTGCGACCCTTCAGCGTGGTCACGATGTAGTCGGCGATGGTCGACATCTCGCCCTCTTTCATGCCTTGCGTGGTCACCGACGGGGTGCCGATGCGCACACCGGAAGTTACGAACGGGCTTCGTGGGTCGTTCGGCACCGTGTTTTTATTCAACGTGATGCCCGCCAAGTCGAGCACCGCCTGTGCTTCTTTGCCGGTCAACTCCGCATCGAATGGTCGCAGATCCACCACCATCATGTGAGTGTCGGTGCCGCCAGAGACCAGACGAAAGCCGCGCGTGGCGAGAGCCTCGGCAAGTGCATGAGCATTTTTGACGATTTGCTGCGCATAGTCGCGAAAACTCGGTTGCAGAGCTTCAAAGAATGCAACTGCCTTGGCTGCGACTGCGTGTTCAAGTGGCCCACCTTGTTGACCGGGGAACACTGCTTTGTCGATTGCTTGCGCGTGCTGCTTGGTGGACAAAATGCAACCGCCTCGTGGGCCGCGCAATGTTTTGTGTGTGGTGAACGTGACTACATCAGCAAAGGGAACGGGGTTGGGGTGCGCCCCACCAGCCACCAACCCGGCAAGGTGCGCGATGTCGAACATCATGTACGCACCCACTTCGTCGGCAATCTTCTTGAACGGCTCGGGCTCGATGCGGCGCGGATAACTCGTCGTTCCCGCCACGATCATTCGTGGACGATGCTCATGCGCCAGTCGACGCACTTCGTCGAAGTCGATGCGCTCATCGTTGACGCCCACTTTGTAGGAGTGAAAGTTGTAGAAGATGCCACTTGCGTTCACCGGTGAGCCGTGCGTGAGATGACCGCCGTGATCAAGACTCAATCCCAACACGGTGTCGCCTGGCTTCAGCATCGCTTGATACACCGCCATGTTTGCGCTGGCACCAGAGTGAGGTTGCACGTTGGCGTGTTCGGCGCCGAACAACTGTTTCACGCGTTCGATTGCCAACGCTTCGATCTCGTCCACCACCGCATTGCCGCCGTAGTAGCGCTTGCCCGGATATCCCTCGCTGTATTTATTGGTGAGCACCGAACCCGTTGCTCGCATGACCGCGGGTGAAGTGAAGTTCTCGCTGGCAATCAACTGCAACCCCGTGACCTGGCGGGCACATTCTTTGTCGATCAGCGCTTCTACGGCCGTGTCAGGGGTGTGTTCGGAGGGGAACGGCATCGTGCCTAACTTTCTCGGTGAGTGGCTTCTTCTACTTCGATTTCACTCAATTGTCCCACACGTCGTGCGTGGCGCCCTGCCTCAAATGGTGTTTCGAGGAACTTTTTGACGATTTGTTCAGCCATGTCGTTGGTCACCACTCGCCCACCCATGGACAACACGTTTGCATCGTTGTGTGATCGTGCCATTTCCGCCAGCCACAAGTCATTGCATAATGCCGCACGAATGCCACGAACCTTGTTGGCGGCAATCTGTTCGCCCTGCCCGCTGCCACCCATCACGATGCCCACATCAGCCTTGGCATCACGCACGGCACGAGCCACATCTGCGCAAATATGGGGATAGTCAACGGCCTCGGTGGAATGCGTGCCGTAATCCTCCACTCGGTATCCGAGGGCCTCCAACCACTGCACCAAATGGGCCTTGAGTTCATATCCCGCATGATCGGATCCGATCGCAATGCGTTTTGGTGAAGACGATGTGGCAGAGTTCGACATTGTTCGCCAGCCTAGGTCGCACCCTCAGTGCTCTCGTAATGTTGGAACGCATGTCACTTGACCCTCGCACCCCCGTATTGATCGGGCAGGGTCAGGCGCTTGATCGCTCGACGAACAGCGCAACGGCCAAGCATCCAGTGGCACTCATGGCCGAGGCCCTCGCTGCTGCTGCCAGCGATGCAGGAATCTCGCTTCCGTCACGCGTTGATGCGATTCGCGTCGTGCGTTTGTTGTCGTGGAAGTACACCAATGCTGCGCACGCATTGGCGCAAATGTGCGGCATCTCTGCCGACGAATATGCCACCACCCCGCACGGGGGCAACATGCCACAAACCCTGGTCAATCTCACGGCGCTGCAGATTCAACGAGGTGAGTGCGACTTTGTCGTTCTGGCGGGTGGTGAGAGTGCGCGCAGTCGCTCGGCAACGAAGGATCCGCAGCAACTTCCCTGGCCGGCGCTCGATGATGCTCCAGCGCCCACAGCCGCCGTGGATGATCTTGCCTTGCTCAACGAAGAAGAGCTCCGTCTTGGCATCGTGCTTCCCGTGCAGATTTATCCCATGTTCGAAACTGCGCTGCGTGCTGCCGCCAAGCGCAGCGTAGGCGACCACGATCAGCGCATTGCCGAGCTGTGGTCCCGATTCAGTGCAGTTGCAGCCACCAATGAATTTGCTTGGAGTCGCACACCGCTCAGTGCTGACGATATTCGTGGTGTCACCGCCGACAATCGAATGATCGGCCTGCCGTACCGCAAGGTGATGAACTCCAACAATCAGGTCAACCTTGCCGCATCGCTCATCATGTGTTCGGCGCAGCGCGCAGAGGCCCTCGGCGTGCCGCGTGACCGTTGGGTGTTCCCGCATGCGGGTACCGACTGTCATGAACATCAATTCGTCTCCAACCGCTGGTCATTCGCCGAAACTCCGGCGATTGCACGTGGGGGAAAACTGGCTCTCGAGCTTGCGAACACCACGCTCGACGAAGTCGCACTCATTGATCTGTATTCGTGCTTTCCTTCCGCGGTGCAACTTGGTGCAGCATCCCTCGGCCTTGATCTGCAGCGA
Organism: Actinomycetota bacterium; assembly: GCA_041175765.1. GTDB lineage: Bacteria > Actinomycetota > Acidimicrobiia > Acidimicrobiales > Ilumatobacteraceae > F1-60-MAGs027. Next base: position 3,341 of record JBEDEI010000031.1, read on the forward strand.
CAACTCACGCTGACCGGTGGTCTTTCATTCGCGGGTGGCCCGTGGAACAACTACGTCATGCATGCCATTGCAACGGCCATGCGCAGGCTGCGCGAATCGCCGAAAGACAAAGCATTCGTCTGGGCCAACGGCGGCTACGCCACCAAGCACGCCTTTGGTGTCTACGCCACCGAACCTGCAGCCGTGGGTTTTCGCCACGGTTCACCGCAGGCAGAAATCGACGCATTGCCTCGCCGCGAACTCGCTGTAGGCGACGAAGCAGCAGGCCCTGCAACCATCGAGGCCTACACCGTGATGCACGATCGCGATGGTCTGCCTGAGCGTTTCATCGCGGCAGTACTGCGCCATGATGGGCGGCGTGCTTGGGTGAACTGTGATGATCGCAGCATCGCCGCAGAGTTCGTAGATGGTGAGCATGTTGGCGATGCCGTAACGCTGCGTCGCAGCGGAGAACTCGACACGTAACCAGCACAATATTTGCTGGGCGATGTTCGTTCAGTTGGTGCGCGCCACCACGATGCGCTCACGACCCGCCAAGTCGCGACGAACCTCGATGTCACACAAACCTGCATTCGCACAAAGCGTGCGCACTGCATCGCCTTGCCGATAGCCGATCTCCAGCACCAGAGCGCCATCTGCACGCAACCACGTGTGCGCGCCAGCAACGATGACCCGCAGTGCAGCCAGCCCTTCCTCAGCCGCAAACAACGCCTCGTGCGGCTCGTAGGCCATCACGCTCGCTTCAACTTCTGGGTCGCCGCTTGCGATGTATGGCGGGTTGGCCACGATCACATCGATGTTGCCAACGAGGGATTCCGGCAGTGCTGCATACCAATCGCCGTGCGAGATACGAACGTTCGCCGCAGCACGACCAATACCCGCCAGGTTTGCTCGCGCCACATCCAATGCATCGGTTGATACATCGGTCAGCCACACCGATG
>JBEDEI010000032.1:0-8925 GCA_041175765.1 Actinomycetota bacterium
GTTGTACATGGAGAGTAGAAAACTTTAGTGAGGTAAAATTCAAGTGCGTTGTCCTCAAAGGTGATGACAAAATCAGGTTTTGTAAGTCTTAGAAATGCCTTGTAGTAACCGCGAATACTCCAGGAGCCCATGATTAGGGCACGAAAGGCAATCCAGATGTTGATGTCTTTCTGCGGGCCTCGATAAACGACGATGTCGGTTTCAGTGATGTAGTTTCGAAGTAGCGATTCTCCAGTCGCACCAACGAAGACCACCCGGCAGTGTTTCGGACGGTTGATTGAGAACTTAGCGCGCGATAAGCGTGGCATCAGAAGCCATCTCATCTAGTGAGTTTCTGCAGATTTATGATAGAGAAATTGATGTATCTGTTCGGCCAACGCCAAGTCCTCCGGGCCATCTATCTCAATGCTTCGCAGCCTTGGCATTAGTGAGTAACCAATCCGACCAAAGAATCGATGTCGTGCATTGAGAAACCCAGAGATCGACATCAGATAAGCCCCGCCATTTTCCAATAGCTCAACATGGTCGCGATCTTGTCGACGAAGACGAAGGTTTGAATTGTGATTAATCCCCGTCAGTGAACCATCATGTGTGGGGCACCAGAGGAAACCGTGCCACTCAGTCACAGTCAAACTTGAGTCGCATCCAACATACGACTGTTGCAAACTTTGCAAGTCGGTAGCTTCTAAAAAAGGAGTAGTTGTTTGTACAAAGAGTAAGTCTCCGGTTGTTGAGCCAAGTTTGTTAAGGGCATGGATTAACACGTCATCGCTAGTAGCACTATCCGAAGAGAGTTCGTTCGGTCTTGGTAAGTGCGTAGCACCGAGAGCCGTTGCGCGGCTCGCAATTTCTGGGTGGTCCGTACTCACGACAATGTGGTCTGCAATATCACTTTCCATAACGGTCATGATTGCACGGTCGATTAGAGGTACGCCACCGACAAGTTGTAAGTTCTTGCGGTGAATTCCCTTAGAGCCGCCGCGGGCGGGAATAATGCAGATGACCGTCATCGCTTAGTGTTTGTTGTAACCATCAGGTGATGCGCCTCAGCTTTTTCTTGACTGCGACTTCGGATGGGAAAACTCGCTTCTTACCGTCACCCAAAGCAGTCTCGACATTACGGATATCACGCACCAGGCGGGTCAGGCCTTGTGGTTCAACGCTTGCAGCATGGTCGGTACCCCACATCGCACGGTCCAATGTGATGTGTCGCTCAATGAAGACTGCGCCGAGAGCAACTGCGGCGATGGTGGTTTGCAAACCTGTTTCATGGCCCGAATACCCGACGGGAACTTCGTAACGCTGTTGCAGCGACCCAATCGCACGCAGGTTGAGCTCTTCTGGCTTGCATGGATACGTGGAGGTGGCCTGACCAAGTATCAACTTGTTGCGATCAAGTAGCGAGACAGCGTGATCAATCTCTTCGAGCGAAGACATACCGGTGGACATGATGACTGGCTTCTCGGTCTTTCGAATCGCGGTGAGCAGTTCGTCATCGGTGAGACAAGCGGATGCGATTTTAAAAACAGGGGTATTAAAGCCTTCGAGAAACTCCACAGATGGAACATCCCAGGGGGAGGCGAACCACATTATGTCGTTGGCTTCGCAATGATCCTCTATCGCTGAGAACTCAGACTTGCCGAACTCAATTCGCTCCTTGTATTCGAGATACGTCATCGTTCCCCATGGGGTCTCTCGCAGAACACTCGCTTGATCCGGAGGAACACATATTGATGGAGTTCGCTTTTGAAATTTCACCGCATCACAGCCAGCTTGTACGGCTACATCAATGAGCTGTTTTGCGATAGCAACGTCACCGTTGTGGTTGATTCCGATCTCGGCAATGACGAAAACTGGTTGACCTTCACCAATTGCACGGCCAGCAATGTTTACGTTCCTGACGGGAGTCATCGCGTTACTGCCCGCCACGTTGTCAAGATTACTTCGCAGGCCTAATTACTCGTGCTTTTACTACAGCATCTGCGACTTCGCGGATAGCACCACGGCCGCCAAGCTTCGTGGTAACCACATCGGCAACCGCAAGTGCCTCTGGGTGGGCATCGGCCGGGGTAATCGCGCATCCAACATGATTGAGACATTCAAGATCGTTGATGTCGTTCCCCATGTAGGCGGTGGTGTCTGGGGTGACACCGATTCTTTGCATCCACTCTTTGAGCACAGGCAACTTGTCGTCGCAGCCATGCACTACCTCAAGTGACAACTTCTTTGCCCGTGCAGCCACGACAACATTTTTCTCCTTGGAGATGATGATCATGTGAATGCCTGCGTCGCGCAACAACCCGATGCCCATGCCGTCCGAACGACTACAGAACACCGATTCTTCACCGGTTTCAGAAACCAATACGCGGTCATCAGTAAACACACCGTCAAAGTCAAAAGCGATTGCTCGAATGTGAGCAAGGTTCGGCAAAGTCATGCGGTTAGTTCCCCGCACTTATGGTGGCGTTGAGGAGTACCACTAGTGCGAGTGATAAGCCGACACCGAGGGCCACTCCGCCGATGACAGCAAGACTCCCGAGCGAGAACAAGCGAGTTACCGCGTTGCGTGAGCGGCCCGACACCATTGCCAGCAGCCGATTGGTGGGTGGTGCTGCTTTTTGCTCAGCAATGCGGTGAGCAAAGCTCTGACCTATCACTCGTGAAGTGGCCACGGCATCCCGACGTGAAGTGCCCGAACGGCCGATCAACAACAACGCAATCGTTGCAACCCCGCCAACGAGACCGATTCTGGTCGTAACCTCAGTAACAGTCATGGACGCCACAACCAACATCGACGGCATCACGGCACCCTCCAGCGTATCTTTCCCACCGCCGCCACCGCCCCCTGCGTCAAGCAGCTCACGGCGGGTGTGGTGGGCACTGCCCACATTTACCGTTGCGTGGCTCCTCATGGTTTTGGTCTTTGGTGCATCGTTGACCAGCGTGCGTTTGTGGGAGCTCGCGCCAGGATCCGCAGAGTCGGTCTCGCCACGAATGACCTTTGGTGACGATGCACTCGCATACACCGCTCGATACGAGTCAGATGGTGAGATTCTGTTTGTCACAGCACTCGGGAGCCGCCTGTCGCTGCTTGATCTTGCAGCCGCCTGGCTGGATGACGACGTAGAGATCCTCACTTTTGAAGAGCGATTCGGCACGCAGACCCCTGCTCAACAACGAGCAGGCAGCACCCGTGCAATGGTGACTTCAAAGCAGATTGCCGAGTTCGTTGCGCTTGCACGACTGGGAATTGAATCGGAATTTGTGTTTGGTGAAGTAGTTGTTGACGAAGTGCTCTGCGAAGACATGCCTGATGCACAAAGCGCTTGCAAGATGTTGCAGCCAGATGATGTTGTGATGTCGTTTGCCGGCCAACCGACCGAGACTCTTCCTGAACTGATCGAAGTGGTGAGCAGTCGCCGCGCAGGTGATGTGGTTGCGCTCGGCATTCGCCGGGGCGAATCGGAGGATGTGCTGACCATCAATGTGAAACTCATCAGCGCCCCTGATGACTCTGGGCGAACCATCATCGGGTTCATGCCACGGGACACCCGCACGGTGAAGACACCATTCGAGGTGGGTATTGATACTGATTCCATCGGTGGCCCATCTGCCGGATTGGCATTCACCTTGGCATTGATTGATGAGCTTTCCGAAGGTTCGCTTTCGGGAAAGACACGGGTTGCCGTTACGGGCACGATTGACGGTGATGAATCTGTTGGTGCAGTCGGAGCAATTCCACAGAAAGCCATTGCGGCACGTGATGCTGGCGCCAAGTTGTTCTTGATTCCGGCTGTTCAGTCAGCAGAGGATGTTGCTGCTGCTCGCCGCATCGGCGGTGCACGAATGCGCGTCGAGACAGTAGCCACACTGCAAGACGCATTGGATATCTTGCGCGGTATCGGTGGCGATGCGTTACCTGATGCCACATCCGGCGATTAGTTCGGGCGTATTCTTGAGGGCATGGCCCTCGACTTCCAGCGACCAGATCCTTCGTCGCCGGCTGCCGTTGCCTCTGCACAGTTCACACAAACTCGTCGGGGCTACCGCGAGGAAGAAGTTCGTGATTTTTTGCGTCAAGTTTCCGTAGAAATGGCCAGACTGCTCGAGCGCGAGCGATTTTTGGAAAATGAACTCAAGGCGCTGCAATCTCGCGGCCCGGTGGACGTAGCGGCAATCGACGAGGCGGCAGTTACGGAGCTGCTCGGTGCCGAAGCAGCACGGGTGCTAACCACCGCTCGTGAAGCATCGCAAGCGATGCGCGAACGAGCAGCAGAGTCTGCAGAACAAATCGTCAGAGACGCCAGTCGTGAAGCGACACGGCTCATGGAAGAAGCCACCGTTGAAGCATCTCGACGTCGTACAGATGTGACCGGCGAAGCAGAACAAGAAATTGAGCTGGCCAAACAGCAGGGTCGTGAAATGATCGCCGAGGTACGCGCTTACCGCGAGCGGGTGCTTGCCGATATTGCCAAGCGCACGGAAGAAGCACGCCGTGAACTTGAACGTCTGGTGCATGAACGTGAGCGTCTGCTCAGTGCATTTGAGCGAGCACGACACGCCGCTACGGATGTGGTCGGTGACCTCAACGAGTTCGACGAAGCGCTGCGGGCAACGGGAGTGACGCCACCGTTGGCACCGCCCGATGCACCACCGCCACCGCGGCCGACGCGACCGAGTGCTACACCGATTTTTGACGCCAAACAATACGAGCACGAACTTGGGGAGGGGCATCGTGCCGACGAAGACAAGCAGGTTGAGGCAACCGCATCTGCACCGGAACCAACGGAGCCCGACACCACCGAATCGAAACTCACCGAGCCGGAATCCACCGAATCGAAACTCACCGAGCCGGAACCAACGGAGCCTGAATCCACCGAGCCCGTTCTTCCAAGCCCGCTCGTACCTGAGGCAGACGTCGTGCAGTTGGCCGAAGTGGTCAACATCTCTGACCGCCGTCGCAAGAAAGAGCCCACCCGTATCACCCGCGAAACGCCGCAGGTCGAAGCCCCCGATCATCCGGTGTTTGAACGGGTGGAGGCTGCACCAGAACCCGAACGTGAATCGTCCGAACAGACGCCTGCTTCTGCCACATCAGATCGTGTTGATGAAATTTTCGCTCGGTTACGTGCCGGCAACACGACACGCGTGGCACAACAGACGACCAAGGATGTTGCCACCGACTCGCGTTCCGAACCGGCAACTTCAACTTCAACTTCAACTCCGACGCCGACAACTCCGACTTCAACTCCGACGTCGCCCAAAGCCGTCGTTCCACACAAGGTCGACGAATCGGTGTTTCGTCGTCGTGATGAAGTAGTGAACCCGGCGTTGGAGGCTCTCAGCCGAGCAGTCAAGCGACAGCTCGCGGATGACGAAAATGTCGCGCTCACACACGTAAGCAGCAAGCGATCCAGTCTGACGCTCGCTGCAATGTTGCCATCACCGGGCGAATACGCGGCGGCCTACTCGGAGGTCATCCGTGAACTTGTCACCAGTATCGCCGTGGATGCCGCGCGTTCCATCTCCGACGCACGACGCTCAGACATGCGGGCTGCTATCACGAATGGAGGAGTACTAGAAACCATTCACGAAATGCTCCTTACTTCGTTCGTGCAGCCCCTCCATGCACGCGTTACCGACGCGCTCACCGCTGCGGGCAAAGATCGCGACAAGTTGCTATCGGCACTTCGTTCCATTTTTCAAGAGTGCAAATCGCAACAGATTGCTGCCGTCGTTAGCGATATCGCCTATTTCACATATGCGCGCGGTCTCTTCCTCGGGTGCGACACAAAGAGCACCGTGTGTTGGGCAGTCGACCCACGGGGCCCTGCATGTGCCGACGCCGAAGACAACTCATTAGCAGGCGGTATGCGCCGAGGTGAGATGTTTCCCACGGGGCACGCACATCCATTGGCACATGCCGGATGTCGCTGTCTTGTCGTTCCGATAAACAAGTAGCCTTCGGCGCCATGCGCATCCCTGGTGATTTGCCCCGTCGTCCGCTGTTCTCTGGCGGAGGTTTCGGTTTCCGTCGTCCCCGTCGAAGCCGAATCGTGTTGTCGGTAGTGATGATTGCGATCGTCGCGGCATTTGTTTCTGCCCGCAGTGTGGCATCGTTCTACATTGACGTGCTCTGGCATCAGTCGCTCGGTCGTACCGATGTATTTTGGGGAATTTTGTTCACACGTCTCGGCCTAGCCACGGCGTTCACGTTGGTGTTTGCAATCGCTCTGATTCTGAACATGTGGGTTGCAGACCGCCTCCGACCAGACATGGTGCCAACAACCCCACAAGAGCGAGCATTGGCTGGCTATCGCGATCTTGCCACGCGCCGCGCCTGGACATTCCGGTTGATTGTTGGTTTGGTACTGGGTTTCATGGTGGGTTCGCCGGCGGCCTCACAGTGGCAAGACTGGACGCTCTTTCGCAATGCGACCAATTTCGGGGCCCAAGATCCACTGTTCAATCAAGATGTCGCTTTCTATGTGATGCGACTGCCCTTTATCGAGTTCGTCGTTGATTGGGTCTTTGCTGCTCTCGTGCTCATCACGCTGGTGACTGCTGGCATTCATGCACTCAACGGGGGAATACGTCTGCAGATTCAGGGACGAAAAGTGACGCCGGTTGCGAAGGTGCACTTGAGTGTGTTGTTTGCCGTGCTTTCTGTCGTACGCGCCGTTGACTACTGGTACTCGCGCTACAACCTGACGCGATCAACCCGGGGTGTCGTACAAGGTGCCACCTATACCGATGTGAATGCACAACTTCCGGCCACCCAACTGATGATTTTGGTGTCGTTGGCTGTGGCTGCACTCTTCCTTGCCAACTTCCTGCAGCGTGGGTGGCGCTTGCCCGTTTTGGCAACGGTGCTCTGGATCGTCATTGCGGTAACGGCAGGGGGCGTGTATCCGAGTGTGGTGCAGCGCTTCATCGTGCAACCAAACGTGAGCACGAGAGAGTTGCCCTACATCGATCGCAACATTGCTGCAACGAAGGTTGCAATGGGTTTGGGTGACATCTCGCGAAGTGTTCTCGATCTGCAGCCGATCAGCGCCGAGAGTTTGAATCAAGATGCGGGGCCGTTGCGTAATGTGCGACAGCTGGATCCATTCCAGATGCGTGATCGATTCATTCTCGATGAGGGTCAAACCTCTTTCTATGCCGTGCGTGACCTGGATGTAGACCGATACGAAATTGATGGACGAGTACAGCAAGTGATGGTGGCTGCCCGTGAGTTGAACTCCGAAGGCATTCCCAACCGCACTTGGGTGTCACGTCACTTGCTATACACCCATGGCTGTGGCGTTATCGCAGCACCTGCAAGTCGTACCACCATCGACGGACGCCCGGTGTATGCAGATTTGGGCGTTACCCGGCCGGAGTTGTACTTCGGTGAGGGAATCGACTCGTACGCAGTTGTTGGCACTGAACAAGTGGAACAACCTTGCACTGGAGAGCCAGCCAAACAGACCACTCCTGGTGGTGTGCAGTTGTCCTCCACGTTGCGTCGAGTTGCCTATGCCATTGAGTACAGCGAATACAACCTGTTCGGTTCCGGGCTCATCACCTCGCAATCCAACATCATTCATGATCGAAACGTGACTGACCGCGTGGCGCGCCTCGCGCCATTTCTGCGCTTTGATGCCGATCCGTATCCAGTCGTGGTTGACGGCACCGTCCAATGGGTGCTCGATGCCTACACGATCAGCGATCGTTACCCATACGCACAAACGGCGAACATCGACCAATTGTCACCTGGCGGAGGCCTGAATGCCTCGTTCAATTATGTGCGCAACAGCGTGAAGGTAGTCGTCGATGCGTTCACCGGTGACGTGACGTTCTATGTGGTGGATGCGAATGATCCGATCATCTCGGCATGGTCGAAAGCATTTCCGAAATTATTCACCGATGTGAGCTCGGCACCCGAAAGTTTGACTCGTCATTTCCGTTACCCAGAAGATCTCTTCCGCATCCAAACAAATGTGTACGGGCGCTACCAATTTGACGATGCGACCTTGTTCTTCAATCGCGACGCAGCGTGGAGTGTTGCGCAGGCACCAACGAGCGAGCCAGAGGCAGTTTCTGGTGTTGTTGGTGGCGCAGGGGTCGGGGCAATTGACGGCATCGATGTTCGTGACGCCAGCGTGCTGCGCTTCGAGCCGTACTACACCATGTTCCATGGTGGCGATGGCCTTGGTTCGCCGACGTTCTCCATGTTGCGACCCTTCGTGCCTTTTTCGGCGGACAACGCACGTAAAGAATTGCGTGCGCTGATGGTGGTGTCTAGTGATCCAAAGAGTTACGGAAAGATTCAAGTGCTGGAGCTTCCAGAACCTTTGCCCGAAGGTCCAGCCACGGTTGCAGCCGAGTTCGGTAGCGACCCGGTGATTGCACAGCAAATCACGTTGCTCGACCAGCGTGGCTCACGCGTCATCTTTGGCGATTTGCAAATGATCCCCGTACAACGAGGCCTCATGTATGTGCGGCCATTGTTCGTGCGCCCGGATGACCCGTCTGCCAAACAAATTTTTGTTCGCAAGTTCTTGGTGTCGTACAACAATCGCGTCATCATGGCCGACAATCTCACGGATGCCGTTGCACGACTATTCCCAGGATTTACCACCAACCTTGGTGAGCGCGTCGACGACGGCTCCGTTGCTCCAGTGGATCCAACGCCGGATGCATCGGGTGGCACAGTAACCACGACCACACTTCCTACACAAGATACGTCGTCGCTATCGGCTGGTGAGTTGCTTGCGCGTGCTGACGCACTCTTTGACGAAGCAAATCAGGCGCTGGCCCAAAATCCTCCCGACTTTGCCACATATCAAGTGCGTATCGCACAGGCGCGTGAGTTGGTACGGCAAGCAATCGCTTTGGTTGGTGGCTGATTACGTTTACGCGCGTGCTTTGCGCAACAAT
>JBEDEI010000033.1:0-13635 GCA_041175765.1 Actinomycetota bacterium
CGTTCAGAACGCACACCACACGCTTGGTGTGGTCGCGCAACAACGCCACGAGTTCTGATGTCACCAGTGATGATGCCCATCGCTCATCTCGATTGCGATCCACCAACCGCACTGGCGGCCAATGATTGGCCCGCGCCAAGACGACTACTCGATCACCAGCCCAGTGCAATGCGGCAACCGTTGGAATCGGCGACACCAACACGCACGGTATTTGCGCCTGACGCGCCCGCTCAATGGCCACATCCCGCGCATGCCATGTGGGAGCACGCTCTTCTTGCAGGGTGTCGTCATGTTCGTCCAGCACCACGATGCCCGCGATACCCGGCACACTTGCCCACACGCCAGAGCGTGCGCCGACCACCACGTCCACACCCGATGCTGCTGCCACCCAGTCATCGGGCAACACGGCAGTGGTCAAACGATGACGTCGACATTCCGCGGCCACCAGACGTGCGCGTGCCAGCGTGGGTGTCACCACCAACACGGGCCCGCGTGATGCCGCTGCCACCACCGCATCGACACCGGTTTCGGTGACACCACTCCGCACGACCCCACCGCCGCGCTGCAGAAGTTCGGCGATTGTCGCATCCGTGGTTGTCCTGTCGCGGGGCGAATAGCGCGACGACACGAGGCGCGCCACATTATTTGGCGGAGCCGCCGACACAAAAAATGGGCGACGACGCGACGCATACCGTTGCACCGCCCACTCAACGAGTGCCACCACATCAGGTGCCGGCCCACGCGACGATACTTTTACGATCGACAGCAGTCGCTCGGGCGCCACATCCACATCGGCTTCGCCCACGACGGCCATCACCCAACCGGGCACTTCACGACCGTGGAGCGGTACGCGCACTCGCGTGCCTACCTCGACTCTTGCCTCAATTTCTTCGGGGATGCGGTAATCGAACGGTTTATCGACACCCGTTACATCAACGACAACGCGGGCAACCTTCACGCACGAACTAGAGCTTGGCGGCTTTTTTGAACGCGTCGAGACGCGACAATTGCTCCCAGGTAAAGCTCGCATCCAAACGACCGAAATGGCCGTAGGCGGCGGTCTTGCGATAAATCGGACGCTTCAGGTCCAAGTCGCGCACGATGGCCGCCGGACGCAGGTCGAAAGTATCGCGCACTGCCTGCTCGATCTTCGACTCGTCGATCGTGTTGGTGCCGAATGTTTCCACCAGGATGCTGATGGGTTGTGCCATACCAATCGCGTAGGCCACTTGCACTTCACATCGTTTGGCGGCGCCGGACGCCACTACATGCTTGGCCACCCAGCGTGCTGCATAGGCAGCCGAACGATCGACTTTCGAAGGATCCTTGCCGCTGAATGCGCCACCACCGTGGCGACCCATGCCACCGTACGTGTCGACGATGATTTTGCGACCGGTCAAGCCGGTATCGGCGTGCGGTCCACCCTTCACGAATTCACCGGTGGGGTTGATGTACACCGCGTAGTCGTCGTTGGCGAACTGCTTTGGCACCATTGGCCGAATCACTTGCTCGATCAGATCTGGACGAATCACCGTGTCGCGCGAAATGCCGTCGGCATGTTGTGTGCTGATCAAGACGGTGCGCAACTTGACGGGCACACCATCCACGTAGTCGAACGTGACCTGCGTTTTACCGTCGGGGCGAAGGTACGGAATGGCACCCGACTTGCGCACCTCGGTGAGTTGTTCAGCCAGACGATGCGCCAAGAAAATCGGCAGCGGCATCAGTTCGTCGGTTTCGTTGCATGCGTATCCGAACATCATGCCTTGGTCGCCGGCACCCTGTGAGTTCAGGCGATCTTCACCGCTCTTGCCGCCGCGCAACTCTTCGCTCTTGTCGACACCCATCGCGATGTCACTCGACTGTTCGTCGATGCTGATGATGACACCGCACGTGTTGCCGTCGAATCCGTAGGCCGCATTGTCGTAACCAATGTCTTTGATGACACTGCGCGCCAACTTGGGAATGTCTACGTATGCCGATGTGGTGATTTCACCGGCAACCACACACAAGCCGGTGGTCAACAATGTTTCACAGGCCACACGCCCTTGCGGGTCTTCGGCCAAAATTGCATCAAGAACCGAATCGCTGATCTGGTCGGCCATCTTGTCGGGGTGACCCTCGGTCACGCTCTCGGATGTGAAGGTGTAGTTGCGTGCCATGCGCAAAAACTATTCGGCTTGGGCTTCGGCGTCCTGCGCGGCGGCAAGTGCGTTGGCTTCGTCCTCTTGACGCTGCAACTCGGCGATCTCAGCGCGAATCTCGTCGAGCGTTTTGGGCACGAAGCGCACCTTGTCGGCTGCGATTTCTTCGAATGCCACCGACAGGTGCTTGGTGCTGACCGACTCGACCGTTGGCCCGACGACACTGCCTGTTTGCAGATTGCCGAAGTACTCGGTGATCTCCCGGGCACGCTTGGCGGCCAGGGTGACGAGGCTGAACTTGGATTGGGTGCGACCCATCAATTTTTCGATCGCGGGAGACATCATCGAACTCTCGGGTGTGGTGCTCACAAGACTCCTTACGGGGTAGGACCTTTAGATGCTAGCGGTGCGGCGGGCCTGACCGATGACTTCCAGCATGTCGGCGATGGTGCGTTCAAGGGTCTGGTTGATGATCACATGGTCGGCCATGGCCATCCCGATGGGTTCTTCTTCCTCGGCTTTGCGCAAGCGTTCGTCGACCTTGCGCTCATCGTCGCCCCGCACGGTGAGGCGCTGGCGCTGCTCTTCGCGTGACGGTGGCAGCACGAAGATCAATATCGCCTGCGGGTTTTGTTGCTTCACCTGGCTGGCGCCGTCCACTTCGATTTCCAGCACGATGTCTTTGCCCGTGGGCGGGGTGGGCTGCGGTGTTCCGTAGTAGTTGCCAAGGAAGGTGGTCCACTCGAGGAAACCCCCGGCATCGATGTGCGCCTCGAATGCATCGCGAGTCACGAAGTTGTACGCATCAGGCGCTTCGTTGGGGCGCTGCTTGCGCGTCGTCCATGATCGACTCAGCCACAACTGTGGATCACGCTGCATGAGTTCGCTCACCAGTGTGCTCTTGCCGACACCACCAGGCCCCGATACGACGAACACCAATCCACTCATGGCAACGCCTTCACGAGCGCGGCGCGCTGAGCCGCTGTCACGTCGCCCACTCGGGTGCGCTCGCCCAATTGCATATCTGCAAGCACGCGACGGGCACGAACTTTCCCGACGCCAGGTAGCGCCTCGGCGATTTTGACGAGGTACACGAATCGGTGCACATGTCCGTCTTGGTGCTCGGCACGCGCGAACACGTCCGCCAAGGTAACCCCGGATGCACCGACTGAAGCGATGAGTGCATGAATGGCACGGCGGCGCTCGGTCAATTGCGCGAGCACTTCGCTGCGATGTTGTTGGAGCGCTGGCGACACTGCCATAGGTAAAGGCTAGTGCGCACTCCCGATGATTTCGCCCCAGGAGGTGATGCGTTGACGTCGTGCCCAACGCAACATGTCGCGTTGGATCTTCATCGCAGATCGCGGATCGGCGAACGTGGCCGTTCCCACCTGCACCGCGTTGGCGCCGGCCATCATCAACTCCAGCGCATCGTGCGCATGTGACACACCACCCACTCCGACGATGGGCAGATCACGGTGTGCATGCCGCACATCAAACACGCTGCGTACCGCCACTGCATGAATTGCCGCGCCGCTGACTCCTCCACCACCATTACCCAAGACAGGTCTTCGGGTGGAGGTGTCGATGACCATACCCAACACGGTGTTCGCAAGCACCACGGCATCTGCGCCTGCCGCAGCAACCACACCCGCAATCTCGACGAGACGGTCCGTGTTCGGACTCAGTTTTGCCCACACGGCCACGTTGGCAGGAAGCGCCTTGCGCACTGCAGCAATCACCCGTGACGATTGCACCGCATCATGGGCAAACATGTTGCGCGCATGGTCGAGGTTGGGGCACGACAAATTCACCTCCACAGCAAGCAGATGCTCGGCTGCCGTGGCAAGTTCTGCGGCTGCAGATGCGTACTCGGCTTCACGAAAGCCCCAGATGCTGGCCACGACGGCAGCACCGCGGGCAACCAGTCGCGGAAGATCGGTGTGTATCCAATGTGTGGTGCCGCGTCCCTGCAGACCAACGGCATTGATCATCCCGCTGTCTACTGCATGCAACCGTGGCGCAGGATTGCCCGGCCATTCAAATGAGGCCATCGACTTCACCACCACTGCGCCGATTGCGCTCACATCGAGATAGGCAGCAAGTTCGTCGGAGTGACCTGCCGTGCCCGATGCAGTGAGCACCGGACTACGCAACGTCTGTGCTCCCACTCGCACCTGCGGTAGTGCGAGCGATGAACTCATTGGTGATATTCCTGCAACGAGCGAATACCAAGCGACGAGGCTCTGCGTTCGCGCATTCCCTGTACGGCGGCCCGCGCCGCACGAATGGTGGTCACCAATGCCACACCCTTGACGCTCGCTGCCTTGCGGATGGCCTGGCCATCGTGGTGTGTTCCGCGATCTTGTGGCGTGTTGATGACGAACACAATCTCTCCACGCTCGATGAGCTCGACTGCATCACCGAGACCGTCCTGACCGCGCTCAGACACCTTGCCCACCTCACGCTCGACGGCGACTCCCCCGTCACGCAACACACGCGCCGTACCGGTCGTGGCCACGATGGTGCACCCGGTCTCGAGCAGTGCACGGCCGATCTCGGTTGCTGCCGACTTGTCGCGGTCGTTGAGCGACACAAAGACACGCCCCGTGGTGGGAAGCTCGGTTCCTGCTGCCGATTGCGCCTTGATGAAGGCGCGGGCGAATGTGGCGTCGATGCCCATCACTTCGCCGGTGGAGCGCATCTCTGGCCCGAGTGTGGTGTCGACTTCGGGAAACCGATTGAACGGCAGCACCGCTTCCTTCACGCTCACATGACCCGTCGCGGGTGCACGCACCAAACCTTCGTTGCGCAATTGGGTCAAGGTGGCGCCGAGCATCACCCGACTGGCCACCATCGCCAGCGGTACACCCGTGGCTTTGGCCACGAACGGCACCGTACGACTCGCCCGCGGATTCGCCTCGATCACGTACACCTGTGCGCCATCTTTGCCGTCCACCACTGCACACTGCACGTTGATGAGACCGCGTACATCGAGTGCGTCGGCAATCTTGCGCACGTAGCCCTCAATCGTGGCAAGAGCAGCAGCCGACAAGTTTTGTGGTGGCAACGCACACGCCGAATCACCCGAATGGATGCCGGCTTCTTCCACGTGCTCCATCACGCCACCGATCAACACTTCGCCGGTGTGGTCGCGAATGGCATCGACGTCGACTTCGGTGGCGTCCTGCAAAAAACGGTCGATCAGCACCGGTCGCGACGCCGACAACCCACCTTCGCGACCCAACGAGCCGAATCGTTCCATTTCCGCCATGGCATCCACCAACTGTGCGTCGTCATGCACGATGCGCATCGCCCGCCCACCAAGCACGTAACTTGGCCGCACCAACACCGGATACCCGGTCGTCGCCGTTACTGCGCGCGCACCGGCAAGGTCGGTTGCAGTTGCGCCAGGTGGCTGGGCGATTCCCAGTCGATGGCACAGCGCATTCCATTGTTCGCGGTCCTCGGCGATGTCGATGGAAGCCGGCGAAGTGCCGGCAATCAACTCGGCCGGCAACACACCCGCAAGTTTGAGCGGTGTCTGGCCACCGAGCGACACGATGATCTTCGGTGGTTTACCTGCCGCCTTGGTTTCGGCAGTAATCACATTGGATACGTCCTCCAGGGTGAGTGGCTCGAAATACAAACGATCGGAAGTGTCGTAGTCGGTCGACACGGTTTCCGGGTTGCAGTTGAGCATGACGGTTTCGTAGCCGGCTGCCCGCAATGCAAAACTCGCATGCACACAGCAGTAGTCGAACTCGATGCCCTGGCCGATGCGGTTGGGGCCACTCCCGAGAATGATTACCCGATCCTTTTCGGATGCGCGCACTTCGGTCTCATCTTCATAGGTGGAATAGAAATATGGTGTCTCGGCAGCGAACTCCGCACTGCACGTGTCCACCGATTTGTACACCGGCACGACTCCCGCTGCTTCACGCGCAGCACGCACGGTGGCTTCGTCCACCGACCACAACCACCCCAGTTGGGCGTCACTAAAGCCCAATCGCTTGGCGCGACGCCATGCGAGACGATCAAGCGACTGCGCAGAAGCACCGGACAATGCAGCACGTTCTTCATAGATGGCCAGCATTTGATCCAAAAACCAGTGGTCGATACCCGTTGCGCGATGAATGTCGTCGAGCGAAAGACCGCGGCGAATGCACTCCCCCACCTGAAAAATACGATCCGGGGTCGGAATCGAAATGGCGTGCAGCAGTTCTGCATCGCTCGACACGGCAAAATTCTTCTCCGCAGCGTCGCAGTTCAAGCCAGCACGTCCGATTTCGAGTGAGCGCAAGGCTTTTTGCAAACTCTCGGGAAACGTGCGGCCGATGGCCATCGATTCACCGACGCTACGCATCTGGGTGCCCAGCGTGTTGGGGGCGCCATCGAACTTCTCGAACGCCCATCGCGGCACCTTCGTGACGACGTAATCGATCGTCGGCTCGAAACTGGCCGGGGTCATCTTGGTGATGTCGTTGGAGATTTCATCCAGGGTGTAGCCCACCGCCAACTTTGCTGCGATCTTGGCAATCGGAAAGCCCGTGGCCTTTGATGCCAACGCCGACGAGCGCGATACGCGCGGGTTCATCTCGATCACTACTTGCTCGCCATTGGCGGGGTTGACGGCAAACTGCACGTTCGAGCCGCCCGTCTCCACGCCGACACGGCGGATGCACGCAAACGCCGCGTTGCGCATCTCCTGATACTCCACATCAGACAGCGTCATTGCCGGTGCGACGGTGATCGAGTCGCCCGTGTGCACCCCCATTGCATCGATGTTTTCAATCGAACAGATGATCACGCAATTGTCGGCACGATCACGCATGACCTCCAGTTCGTACTCCTTCCAACCTTTGATGGACGTTTCAATCAGCACCTCGTTGATCGGACTGGCAGCCAAACCGGCGGCCACGATTGCCACGAACTCTTCTGCACTCGTAGCGATACCCGTGCCACGTCCACCGAGGATGTATGCCGGTCGAATGATGACCGGCAGCGAAATCTGCTGCAGCACGTCGTGCGCTTCGGCAAGCGAGTGGGCGATGCCACTCTTGGGCACTTTGAGACCAATTTCTTGCATCGCTATCTTGAATTGCTCGCGATCTTCGGCAGTGGCGATTGCCTGTGCGTTGGCACCAATCAGTTCTGGTGTGCCGGGCACACCCGCAAGACCCCGCTCGAACAACGCCATGGCCAGGTTCAATGCAGTTTGACCACCTAATGTCGGCAGCACAGCATCGGGCTTTTCCCGCTCGATGATTGCCGCCAACACCTCAACGGTGAGTGGTTCGATGTAGGTGGCATCGGCAAAGTCGGGGTCGGTCATGATCGTCGCCGGGTTCGAGTTGGCCAGAATCACGCGATAGCCCTCGGCACGCAACACTCGACAGGCTTGAGTGCCCGAATAATCGAATTCGCATGCTTGTCCGATGACGATTGGTCCGGACCCGATCACGAGGATGCTGTGCAAATCCGAGCGCCGTGGCATCACGCACCACCCGAACGCATGAGGTCAGTGAACCGTTCGAATAAGTACCGCGAGTCATGTGGGCCAGGCCCAGCCTCGGGGTGATACTGCACGCTGAACGCTCGTGCATCGTTCACCACCATGCCTTCATTGGTGTGGTCGTTCAGGTTCACATGCGACACCCGAACTTTGTCGGCCAGTGAATCTGCATCCACACAAAAGTTGTGGTTCTGACTCGTGATCTCCACTCGTCCCGTGGCGATGTCGCGCACCGGATGGTTGGCACCATGGTGACCGAACGGCAACTTGAAGGTGCGTCCGCCAAGAGCCAACGCCAACAACTGGTGACCAAGGCAAATGCCAAACAGCGGAATGCCTGCAGCCATGAGCGCCCGAATGTTGCGCGGTGCATCCACCACCATCTCTGGATCGCCCGGACCGTTCGACAGGAACACACCATCGGGTGACATGGCGATGACCTCTGCCGCAGGTGTGGCCGCCGGCACCACTCGTACGTGTGCAAACTCACTCAAGCAACGAGTGATGGTGCGCTTCATCCCGAAGTCGTACGCCACCACCAACAACGGCTTCTTCGTGGCAGCAGTGCACGGCACGTCGTACGTCACCTTGGTCGACACCTCCGCCACCAAGTCGCGTCCCTTCGTGCCGATTTCGTTCTGCAAGGCCACCCGCAGCGTTGCTTGGTCAGCCGTACCGAACACGCCGTTGAGCGACCCGGCGTCACGCAACACACGGGTGAGCCGCCGGGTATCCACACCGGTGATTCCGCCCACATTGCGGGCGCGCAAAATGTCGTCGAGCGACTCGGTACTGCGCCAGTTGCTGCGTCGACGGGACATCTCCCGCATGATTACCCCGCGGGCGAACACCCTGGCCGACTCGTCATCGTGCGCCACGGCGCCGTAGTTGCCGATATGCGGTGTAGTGAAGGTGATGATTTGTCCTGCATAGCTGGGGTCGGTGAGCACCTCTTGGTAGCCCGTGAGACCAGTGTGAAACACCACTTCTCCCGACGACACCTGCACGTTGGCACCAATGGCTTCGCCTTCAAAGATGCTGCCGTCTGCCAACAGCAACAACGACGGTCGTGATGCGGTCATCGCTGTGCAACTCCGTCATACACGGTGAGCACACCGTTGAACATGGTGTGTCGAACTTTGCCGCGCAAGGTCATCCCACGATACGGAGTATTGCGACTCTTGCTCGCCAATGACTCCGGGTCGACTTGCCATGTGATGGTCGGGTCGAACACCACGAGGTTGGCAGGGGCTCCCACTTCCACATCCCGCCCATGTCGATCGGCGATGCCCGCTATTTGGGCCGGGTGTATCGACATGATGCGCACCAGATGCGTGAGGTCGACATCCAACACACCGAGCGCAACACCCAACGCAGTTTCCAAACCGAGCATGCCTGGTGGAGCCTGATCAAGCGAGAGCTCCTTGTCACGACGTGGATGCGGCGCGTGATCCGTGGCGAGTGCGTCGATCGTGCCGTCCAACACGCCAGCACGCAACGCGGCGATGTCTGCAGTGGAACGCAGCGGTGGATTCACCTTGAACACCGTGTCGAACGTGGCCATCCGTGTGTCGTCGAGCGACAAGTGATGTGGTGTCACTTCTGCGGTGACTGGCAAGCCGTCCCGCTTGGCGGCGCGCACCAGTTCCACGCTGCGCGCCGTGGAGAGATGCAGGAAGTGCACACGCGCACCGGTGATGCGTGCCAATTCGATGTCGCGATACACCATCAACTCTTCGGCCAACGACGGCCAACCAGGCAACCCGAGCGTGGTGCAGCACTGGCACTCGTTCATCACTGCACCTTTGGTGAGCGTGGCCACTTCGCAATGTTGGGCCAAGGTAACGCCAAGACCACGCCCGTACTCCATCGCCCGACGCATCAGCAATTCGTCCTGTACACCGTTGCCGTCGTCGGTGAAGATACGTACACCAGCCGCGGCCAGTTCTGCCATCGGGGCCAGTGCTTCGCCGAGCCGCCCGAGGGTGATGCATCCACTCGGCACCACTTCGACCAAGCCGGCACGTTTGCCTTGCTCACGCACGAAGTCGATCACCGCGACACTGTCTTGCGGCGGGTCGGTATTGGGCATTGCCACGAGTGCCGTATATCCACCCTTTGCCCCCGCCCGACTGCCTGTTTCGATCGTCTCGGCTTCTTCTTTGCCTGGCTCGCGTAAATGCGCGTGGAGATCCACGAATCCGGGTGCCACCACGCAGCCTGATGCATCAACGTCGCGACCACCCGTCAGCCCACAACCAACGGCAACGACCATGCCGTTCTCCACTGCCACATCTGCGCTCTGTTCGCCACGCGAGTCGACCACTCGCCCACCACGCAAAATGATGCGGTCAGCGGTGCTCATGACGCCACCTGTTGCAAGTTCGCCGTGGACGACTCGCCCGCTAAGAGATCAAACAACACCGCCATGCGCACCGATACTCCGTTCGACACCTGATCATGAATGAGCGAGTTTGGCAACGCGGTGGGATCGACCAACATCTCCACGCCACGATTCATCGGTCCGGGATGCATCACGACCGCCGCACTCGGCAGCTTCTCCACGCGTCGTGCGTCGAGACCGAAGGTTTCGGCATACTCGCGCAGGTTGGGCACGTGTCCCTGCGACATTCGTTCGCTTTGCAGGCGCAACATGTACAGGATGTCGGTGCGCGCCAACACGTCGTCGAGTCGATGCGACACCTCCACGGGCCAGTGCGATACATCCGGTGGCAGCAATGTCGGTGGCGCCACCAGCACCACCTTGGCGCCCAACATGCTGAATGCGGCGATGTTGCTGCGTGCCACACGGCTGTGCTTGATGTCGCCGACGATCGTGAGCGTGAGACCATCGAAGCGATCACGACCAAGTGCCTGACGCACGGTGAAGCAGTCCACGAGCGCTTGCGTTGGATGTTGATGCCAGCCATCGCCGGCATTGACCACGGACGCAGTGGTCCAGTCGCTGATTTGCCACGGTGTGCCCGTCGACTTGTGCCGCACCACGAAGGCATCGACACCCATGTCGGTGATGGTTTCCACGGTGTCGCGCAGGCTCTCCCCTTTGTTCACACTCGAGGTCGACACGCTGAACGTCATCGTGTCGGCCGACAGGCGCTTGGCCGCGGTTTCAAACGACAGCCGCGTGCGGGTGGAATCTTCAAAAAACAGACTCACCACCGTGCGACCCCGAAGTGCGGGCACCTTGGGCACCGGGCGGGAATTCACCTCCACCATGTGCTTGGTGAGTTCCAACAATCGCACGAGGCCGTCGTGCCCCAATTCGTCGATGCTGCGCAGGTGCTTCACGACTTGGCCTGCTTGGTGATGGTGACGCCTTCGGCTGTTGCCCGCACATCGTCGTTCACTTGGGTGGGCAGGTTCTTGCCGACGTAGTCCGGTCGAATCGGCAGCTCACGATGACCGCGGTCGATCAACACCGCGAGTTGCACGGCCCGCGGTCGACCATATGCGTTGATGCCTTCCAATGCCGCGCGCACGGTGCGACCAGTGAAGAGCACGTCATCGACAAGCACCACCGTTGCTCCGTCGACGGCGAACGTGATCTGGCTGATTGCTCCAGGTACCACGGGCCGCAAACCGATGTCGTCGCGATGCATGCTCACATCGATGTAGCCGACGGGCACCCGT
Source organism: Actinomycetota bacterium (assembly GCA_041175765.1). Lineage (GTDB taxonomy): Bacteria > Actinomycetota > Acidimicrobiia > Acidimicrobiales > Ilumatobacteraceae > F1-60-MAGs027. The sequence goes on from JBEDEI010000033.1 coordinate 11,311, forward strand.
ACGTGGGGCTCGATGGAGTTGATGGCCGCAGCAATCGCATCTGCCAACCACGCTCCACCTCGCTGCAAACCGACAATGGCCAACCGCGCCGAGCCTTGCTCGCGTTCGATGATTTCGTGAGCGATGCGGGTGATTGCGCGCCTGACGTCGTCCACCGACATCACAATGTTGCTCACACTGCTCTCCTACCGTACGAGCCTCACGGGACTCATTTGACGGCGGCTTCAATCTAATCGCTCGTAGACCGTCCACCAGTCATTGCCGAAGATGACACCAAACAGCGGCTGTTCACGTTGCCAGTCGAGTGCCGCCTCGCCCTCCAACTCGCGCGGCAGCACCACATAGCGAACCTCGGCAGCAAACGGCAGGCGGTCCCCTTTGGCAAACACGTTCGTGCCGTACAACACGCGGCGAAACGGAACGGGAAACACATACACGCGTTCACGGCGTGCCATATGGGCCGTCAACGTGTGGTACGCCGCCACCACCCCATCCTGGGGAATTTGCTCGATGGCCTGATGGGCGGCAGCCACCGACGGATGCGCGGGTGACCAGTGGCCCACGTTGGTGCGCATGAACGGCAACGGCGACCATGTCCACCCACAGACCACACTCGCCACCAGAACCAACGAAGCAACCCAGGTACGGAGATGCTCGCCGATTCGTGAGATGCCATACATCGCGGCAATCACCACGATTGGTACGAACTGCACGGCATAGTGGTACTCGATTTGACTTTGGTACCAGAACGTACTGACGAGATTCGACAACAGCGGCAAGGTACCAAGGAGCGCAATTTCTGGTCGGAGCAAGGCGACGAATGCAACGGGAGCAAGAAGTTGCAGCACATAGACCGGTCGCTCACCGGAGACCAGATGCTGTAGCAACTTGTCCGGCCGCGTGAACGTCGTGCGAACCAATCCCCCGAATCCGCCGAAGGGAACCCGCCATTCGTTGCGGTACGGCACACCAACGACACCGCGCATGACGGCAAAGAGCATCAACACCGCAAACCACGCTGCGCCAAACACGGTGAGCCACCCAATCCGGCGATCTCGACGCCACGCCACCCACGCACCGAGCGCCACGACGAACAATGCCGTGTCTTCTTTAACCAACAAAATGAGTGCCACCGCCGCGGTGTACTGCACCCACCGGTAGCCGAGTGCTGCATACAACGCCCACGCGATCAACGGCGCCAACACAGCGTCAGGGTGGAAGTTCTCCAAACCCGTATAGGTGAGCGCGGGATGCGCGAGATACGCCACTACCGCCACGCACGACATGGGCAACGACCCGACGAGCAACCGGGCTGCTTTCCACACGGGCAATGCGCCGAGCCCCAACACCAACGCCTGCACCACGAACAACAACCCGGTGGACCCAATGAACCAATACAGCGGCACGAGTGGCAGCAAGATGAACGATGTGTGATCGCCGAACAGGTTGCGACCCATCAACGTTACGAACGGGGCCTTTCCCTGAGACAGCAACCAAAGTCCTTGGTCGTACAAGCCGAAGTCGTACGCCGATGTGCCCAGACCAAAGTGGTTGCGTGTGGTTCGTACCGCCAACCACAGCGTGTACACGACCGTGAGTGAAATGGCGATGGTGTGCCACACCGTCAATCTGGCCCACCACCGTTGCGCCAGTGCTCGTGCCGTGGAAAGGTCGGCAACCATACCGTTGTTCTAGTCGGTCGTCGGACCCACGGCAGGTCGCGGAGTTGGTACGCCGCCTTCGCGCGTGGTGCGGGCGATCGCCGAGAGCAACCCGTTGACGAAACGCCCGGAGTCGTCGGTGCCGTAGCGCTTCGCCAGTTCCACGGCTTCGTTGAGAATGACTGCAGTCGGAATGTCTGCGCGCTCCAACAGTTCGAACGTTGCGATCCGCAACACGTTGCGATCCGTGGTGGCCATGCGTTCCAGCGACCAGGCATGACTGTGGGTCGAGATCAACTCATCGATTCGCGCCTGGTGTTTGGCGACACCCCCGACGAGCAACTCCGTGAGATCGTCCAAGCTCACCTGCATCCTGCCCACCACATCGTGGGCGGCATTCGTGCGCACATCGGCTTCAAAGAGGATGTTCAGTGCGCGCTCGCGAGCATCCGAACGCGGATCGAAATCGCGATTCCAATCCGAGTCGTCGTTGCCTGCCTTGGCCAATTGCTCGGCTTCGTTCGCAGGATCAATCGACATTGAGGCGTTGACCGCTAGACCCGGGTGACGTATTCGCCGGTGCGAGTATCCACCTTGATGCGGTCGCCGATGTTGACGAACAGTGGCACCTGCACCACCTTGCCGGTCTCCAGCGTCGCTGGCT
>JBEDEI010000034.1:0-14584 GCA_041175765.1 Actinomycetota bacterium
TATTTTGCAGCCAAGCAGGCACGCAAGGCAGTGTCGATTGCATTCACCGGGCCGTTTCCCTCGGCGGTGTGCACTTCGCGGTGATCACCAATCCACACTTTCACGGTGGCCTCGGTCGTGAACGAACCGCTGGCAGATTCATCGGTGATGACTCGCATTGACTCCACGTTGAAGTAGTTCTGCTGCCAACCAGTGGCGCGACGCATCAACAACTCGAGTGACGCATCGGCAGCCTCGAAGTGGTAGCCCTCGAATTCCAGGCGCTTCAATTCATCCAAGATGCTGCTCAACACTGCCCCGTCGGCTTGCAACCCGAGCTCTTCGGCTTTCATCGCAATGGTGGCACGACCCGCCATTTCCGACACCAAAAAGCGCGTTCCGTTGCCGACCAACTCGGGTGCCACGTGTTCGTAGGCGTCTTTGGCGCGAGCAATTGCCGACACGTGCAAGCCGGCTTTGTGGGCAAATGCAGACGCACCCACGTACGGCGCTTGCGGGTTGAGCGGACGATTCAGTACTTCGGCAACATGATGACTCACCGCAGTCAACCGCTCCAAGCGACCTTCGGGCAAACACGTGAAGCCCATCTTCAGTTGCAAATTGGGAATGATGGTGGTCAAGTTGGTGTTGCCCGTGCGCTCGCCCAAACCGTTGAGCGTGCCTTGCACATGGCGGGCACCTGCGCGCACGGCAGCCAACGCATTGGCTACTGCGCAGCCAGTGTCGTCGTGGCAATGAATGCCGATGACTGCATCGTTGCCAACATGTTTGGCCACATCAGCAACGATGGCTTCTACTTCATGTGGTAGCGCACCACCGTTGGTGTCACACAGCACGAGATGTGATGCTCCGTTGACCACCGCGGCTTCCAACACGCGCAATGAAAATTCGGGATTCTGTTTGTAACCATCGAAGAAGTGCTCGAGGTCCACCATCACCATGCGGCCGTGACCACCGAGAAATTGCACCGAATCTGCCACCATCGCCACGCCCTCGGCAAGCGTGGTTTGCAGGGCGTGTTCAACGTGATAATCCGAGCTCTTGGCCACGATGCACACCGCCTGGGTCTGGGCATCCAGCAAGTTACGCAGGGTCACATCGTCGTCCACCTTGCCTGCCGGGCGGCGCGTGCTGCCAAAGGCCACCAACATCGATGTACTGAGTCGCAACTCCGACTTGGCGCGCGCAAAGAACTCTTCATCCTTGGGGTTGGCGCCGGGCCAGCCGCCTTCGATGTAATGCACACCGAGTGCATCGAGTTGCTCGGCGATGCGCAACTTGTCGAGCACGCTTGCCGACACACCTTCTACTTGCATGCCGTCGCGCAGCGTGGTGTCAAACACCTCAACGGTGTTGGCGGGAAGCGTGAAGCGAGTGGCCATGTAACGAATCGGTCCGCTTACCGAGATGTCACTTTGCTAACTCACACCAGTGGGCGTACTTCTTTTCTTGACCGCGAACCGCACGGGCATACGTTGCCGCAACGGCGCGAGTGATCGGACCAGGACATGGCACTGGGCGCTCATCCACCGAGCGCACCGACCCGACTTCGGCGGCGGTGCCGCAGGCAAAGATTTCTTCGGCAATGTACAAATCGCTGCGGGCGATGTTGTCGACGCGCACGTCGTATCCGAGGTCGCGGGCGATGGTCATCACGCTGTTTTGTGTGATGCCCTCCAACGCGCCGGCCGACAGTGGCGGGGTCAGTACTTTGCCATGACGCACCACGAAAATGTTCTCGCCGGTGCACTCGGCAACCAATCCGTTTGGTGCCAACATGATGGCTTCGTCGTAGCCGGCTTTGAGTGCTTCCACTTTGGCCAGTGACGAGTTCACGTAGTTGCCCACCGTTTTGGCGGCAGGTGGCATCGTGTTGTGATCATGACGTGTCCACGAAGAAATCTTCATGCGCACACCCTTTTCCACCGCGTCATCACCAAGGTATGCACCCCATGGCCAGCAGGCAATCGCGACATCCACTTTGCAGGGCAACGTGTTCAAACCCATCTCGCCATAGCCGTAATACGCCAAGGGGCGGATGTAGCACGCCGGCAAACCAGTGGAGCGCACCGTTTGCTTGGTTGCTTCCACCAACTCTTCAACGGAGTACGGCATGGGCATGCCCATGATCTTGGCGCTGTTGTGGAGGCGCACCATGTGGTCGGTCAAACGAAAGACTGCAGGGCCCTTGTCGGTTTCGTACGCACGAATACCTTCGAACACACCGGTGCCGTAGTGCAGGGTGTGGGTGAGTACGTGCACTTTGGCATCCGCCCAGTCGACCAGTGCGCCGTTCATCCAAATCTTTGGCGTCGTCGTGATTGGCATCGTGACTCCCTCGTGGTGTCGTATGAACGCTATCCGTGCAAGCGGCGACAGATTTCGTCGCCGACGGCAATGGTCGAACCACTGGTGGGCGCAACACACGCGGCACGAATTGCATCGGCTGGCGCGGACTCCCCAAGGTGGTCGAGCATGAGAGCAGCCGACAAAATCGCCGCCACCGGATTGGCCACACCCTTGCCCGCAATATCCGGGGCCGAACCATGCACCGGCTCGAACAACGACGGGCCCGTGCGCGCCGGGTTGAGGTTGGCCGACGATGCAAGCCCAATACCGCCGCTTACTGCCCCACCCAAATCGGTGAGGATGTCACCGAACAAGTTGTCGGTCACGATCACGTCGTAGCGCTGCGGATCCTGTACGAAATAGATGCAGGCGGCATCCACATGGTTGTACGCCGTACCCACAGCCGGAAACTGCGTCGCCACTGCATCGAACGTGCGCTGCCACAGGTCGCCGGCAAAGGTGAGCACGTTCGTTTTGTGCACGAGCGTTACATGCTTGCGCTCACGTGCCGCTGCAAGTTCGAACGCATAACGAATGCATCGCTCCACACCAAAGCGCGTGTTCACGCTGCCTTGCGTGGCCACTTCGTGTGCCGAACCTTTTCGCAACACACCACCTTCGCCAACGTATGGGCCTTCGGTGTTTTCACGAATCACCACGAAGTCGTGCGGTGTGGTGTGACCTGGAGCCGTACCAATGAATGGACGCTGATTGATGTAGAGATCCAAACTGAAACGGAGTTTCAGCAACAAACCACGCTCAATGACACCAGGAGGAACCCCGGGTGTGCCAACGGCACCGAGCAATATCGCGTCAAAGCCGCGCAAGGCCGCCAATGTTTCGTCACTGAGTACCTCGCCGTCGCGCAGGTAACGCGCACCACCGAGATCAAAGAACGTCGTGTCGAGTTCCACGCCACTGGCGCGCACCACCTTGAGTGCCTCTGCGGTGACCTCCGGGCCGATACCGTCACCACCGATTACTGCGATGCGATGTGAGCGACGACCAGCAGCACGATTCACCCTGTCAAGGCTACGGACATCACCATGTACACAAGGCTGACGTACCTCGCTGGATAACCTGACGATATGCCGACGCATCGCCTCTCGCGTGTTGCCCTCGAACGCTTGCAAGCCGAGCACCTCGACCTCACGACACGTGGCCGCATCGAAGTGGCTGCACGAATCGGCCGTGCCCGCGAGATGGGTGACTTGAAGGAAAACGGCGACTATCACGCGGCCAAAGACGACCAGGGCCATATGGAGGGTCGCATTCGGCAGATCGAATCGATTTTGGAAAATCATGAAATTGTCGAAGTTGTCGACGACGGCAAAGTGGCCATCGGTTGCACCGTCACCGTGCTCTACGCCGGCGACTCGCCCGACCAAGCCGAGCGTTACCTCATCGGACACATGGAAGAACAGCCCGACGATGCGTCAATCAGCGTCATGAGCCCCACCTCACCACTTGGTGCAGCGCTTCTCGGGGCTTGCGCTGGTGACGCAGTCACCTATGAAGCACCCACCGGCAAACTCACCATCAACGTGGTGAAGGTCGAGGCCAGTCGCTGACGTGATACGTCACACGCACGCTGCTCGGGATGGTTTCCCGATGGGCCACGATGTCGAGCTCCCTGGTCGCGGGCGTACCTTCGTGCGCGAAGTTGCCGGGCCGCCCGGTGCGCCAACGGTGATCTTGCTGCACGGCTGGACTGCAACTGCCGACCTCAATTGGTTTACCTGTTTTGCACCGCTCGGCGAACACTTCCGTGTGCTTGCCCCCGATCATCGTGGGCATGGTCGTGGTATTCGACCGCGTGATGGCTTTCGCCTCACCGACTGTGCTGATGATGTGGCTGCCATCGCCGATGTGTTCGACGTGCATACGTTTATCCCGATCGGCTATTCGATGGGTGGCGCAATTGCGCAGCTCGTCGCTGCCCGTCATGAACAGCGGGTCCGCGGACTCGTGCTTGCCGCCACCGCCGGCTACTTCTCTTCTTCACGCGACGAGCGCCTCAGTTTCCTTGGTCTCACGGGTTTGGCGCGCTTGTCGCGGCTCACGACTGCTCAGGCTCGGGCGTGGATTACCGAACAGGTCTACCTGCAACGCAAAACACAGTCGTTGGCCGACTGGGCGGCGCGCCAAATTGCCAGCCACGACTGGCGCCATGTGCTGGAAGCCGGCAGCGAGATCGGCACCTTCGATTCGCGCACCTGGCTGAACGGCGTGCATGTGCCGGCGGCGATGATCATCACCACGAATGACCAAGTCATACCCGTGACGCGACAGGAAGAGTTGGCGGCCAGTTTTGCCGTGCCGACGGTGACGCATCGCATCGATGCTGGTCACGACGCCGTGTTCTCGGCACGCGAACAGTTCGTGCCGCTGCTGCTCGATGCTTGCGAGCGCGTCACTCATTCGCTGCGGTAATCGCATCACGCCAAAGATGCTCGACGGCATCGGCCAGTGAACCTTTGGCGTTGCCTGGGTCGGTCACGATTTCGTCGGGAGCGTCGGCAAAGCGCAACACCGAACCCACACCCGCATCGCTCACCACCACGATGAGTCGCACTCGGCGACGGCGAGGGTGCGCACTCGGGGGCATGTCGTCATCTTCCTCGTCGTTCACCGGTGCGGCCCATCCACACGTGAGCACCGCAGCGGCATCGAACATTCGTGCCACAGCACTGCCGCGTGAGTCGAGGAGTTCGTAGACATCGCCATGTTCGGCGAGGAATGAGATACGCAATGCACCGTCGGCGTTTGCCTCCACCCCTCCCGGATCCACCACGTTGATGCCGTACAGGCGGGCGCGCTTCAAGTCAAAGCCCGAAAGTGACAGATGGAGACTGTGTTCGACGCAGGTTGCCAAGGCAACCGGGGTAATCGTGGGTGTGTTCATGCCCAGTTGTGTGCAGCACCCGAAACAAAACGGCAAAGAATTTTGCGTCGCGCCGACAGCCATCCGTATCAAGCAGGCAGAATGGAGCGGTGACGCCGTCTTCCGTGCCTTCCAACCTGCCGCTTACCCTGCCGCAAAAGGTGTGGGACCGCCATCTCGTCCACCGTGACGACAACGGCAACGAGTTGTTGTACATCGACTTGCATCTCGTCCACGAAGTAACGAGCCCGCAGGCATTCGATGGTCTGCGCATCAACAATCGACGCGTGCGCCGCCCCGATCTCACCGTGGCCACCGAAGACCACAACGTGCCCACTAAAGACATCCACTTGCCGGTGGCCGACCCCATCTCTGCCAAACAACTCGACGTGCTGCGTAAAAATGCCGCCGACTTTGGCATCACGCTGTACAAGATGGGTGATGCCGGTCAAGGCATCGTGCATGTGATCGGCCCCGAACAAGGCCGCACACTGCCGGGCATGACCATCGTGTGCGGCGACAGCCACACCGCTACGCATGGTGCGTTCGGTGCGCTTGCATTCGGCATCGGTACGTCGGAAGTCGAACACGTCTTGGCCACACAAACGTTGCCCCAATCACGACCCAAGTGGATGAGCGTTGCCGTCGAAGGCGACCTACCGGCAGGTGTCACCGCCAAAGATGTGATTCTGGCAATCATCGGCCACATCGGCACGGGTGGCGGCATCGGGCATGTGATCGAGTACCGCGGATCGGCGATTCGTGCGCTCTCGATGGAAGGTCGCATGACCGTGTGCAACATGTCGATCGAAGCCGGCGCGCGCGCTGGGCTCGTTGCACCCGACGACACCACGTTTGCCTACCTCGAAGGTCGCACTCACGCACCGCGTGGCAAGGCTTGGGAAGCCGCACTCGACGACTGGCGCACCTTGCGCACCGATGACGGTGCCCGCTTCGACAAAAGTGTCGAGATCAACGCCGCAACACTCACCCCGTTCGTCTCGTGGGGCACGAACCCCGCCCAAGTGGTGTCTATCGACGGCACGGTTCCCTCACCTGATGATCTCACCGATGCCACTTCGCGCGACACCGTGGCGCGCGCGCTCGACTACATGGGGCTCACCGCCGGCACACGCGTGCGCGACATCACGGTCGACACCGTATTCATCGGCTCCTGCACCAACAGTCGCATTGAAGACCTCCGCGCTGCAGCCGCGGTGGCAAAGGGTCGCAAGGTGAAGGTCAAGCGCGCCATGGTGGTACCTGGCAGCCATGCGGTGAAACAGCAAGCCGAGCGCGAAGGTTTGGATCGCGTGTTCATCGATGCAGGGTTCGACTGGCGCGAGCCCGGGTGTTCCATGTGTTTGGCGATGAACCCCGACAAACTGGCCCCGCAAGAGCGCGCGGCGAGCACGAGCAATCGCAACTTCGAAGGCCGCCAAGGCCGCGGTGGGCGCACGCACTTGGTGTCACCCGCCGTTGCCGCGGCCACTGCCCTGCTCGGGCACTTCGCCACACCCGGGGACGTGCAATGAAACAGGTGCGCGTGGTGTCGGGACGCGCCGTACCGCTCAAGCGCAGCGACGTGGACACCGATCAAATCATTCCGGCTGAATGGCTGAAGCGAGTCGAGCGCACAGGTTTTGAAAAAGGCCTGTTCGCCACCTGGCGCGATGATCGCAACTTCGTGCTCAACGACGAGCGTTATGCGGGGGCCAGCATTTTGATTGCCGGCCCAAGTTTTGGTGTGGGCTCATCGCGGGAGCACGCCGTGTGGGCCTTGCAGCAATACGGGTTCGATGTGGTGATTGCCCCCAGTTTTAGCGACATCTTCCGCAACAATTGCGCCAAAAATGGTCTGGTGCCCGTCGTGCTCGACGCTGCCACGGTCGAAGCCCTCTGGGCGGTGGTGGAAGCCGATCCCCGCACGGAAATCACGGTAGACGTGGAGCGTCTCGTAGTTGAGGTACCTTCGTGTGGTACCACTTATGGCTTCACGCTGGATGCCGCCACACAAGAGCGATTCGTCGAGGGTCTCGACGACATCGGAATCACACTGGCGCACGACGCCGCCATCGGCGACTACGAATCCCGCCGACCCGTGTGGCTTGCGCAGCGATAACCACGCGTAAGACAAGAGAAGTAGTACGGGTTACGGGTTCTCGATGGTCGTTGCTGGCGCGAGAAAGGCCGACAAGTCCGCCAAGCGCGGGTCGTTGGAAAACACTTCAATCGGCGGCTGTGGCTCGAGGCGCAGACCACGCTGAATGATGCGACACGTGGTGTGCTGGTTGTATTCCGCCAGCGTGACGGCCCAACCATCACGACCGGCGCGTGCCGTGCGACCCGAGCGGTGCAGATACGTCTTTACGTCCATCGGTGGCTCGTAATGCACGACGGCAGCAACATCGTCGATGTCGATGCCACGGGCGGCAACATCGGTGGCCACGAGCACATTGAGTGTTGAATCGGCGAACTTGGCCAGCGAGCGCTCACGTGCGGCCTGCGACATATCGCCGTGGAGAGCAGCCGCCTTCACCTTCAAGCCCTGCAGCGACTCCGCTACTTTGTCGCACAAACGCTTGGTGTCACAGAACACCACCGTTTTACCTGCACCTGCAGCCACTGCAGTGACCACGCGGTCTTTGTCCATTCGGTGCACTGCCAGGAACAAGTGCCGCATCGTGCCCACCGTGGCAGTTGGCGTATCAATCGACACTTCTTGCGGGCTATTCATATAACGACGCACCAAATTGCCCACTTGTCCGTCGAGCGTGGCGGAGAACAACATCGTCTGATGCGGCGAGGTCACATGGCGCAGCAGCCATTCCACCTGCGGCATGAAACCCTCGTCGGCCATACGGTCGGCTTCGTCGATGACGACGACTTGAATATCGGCCAACGTGAGTTCTTGTGCCTTCATGAGGTCGATGAGGCGTAGCGGCGTGGCCACGATCACCTCGGTGCCTGCGGCCAAAGCGGCAATCTGATCATCGCGTGACGCCCCGCCGTAGACGGCCAACACACGGCGCGCACACGGCCGCCCGATGGGTTCCAACACCTCGGCTACTTGGAGTGCCAATTCACGAGTCGGCACGAGCACCAACCCGCGAGGCGCGCGGGGGCGTGCCGCTGCATCAATTCGGGCCAACATCGGAACGCCAAAGGCCAACGTCTTGCCCGACCCGGTGCGTGCTCGACCGCACACGTCCACACCAGACAACGCCACGGGAATCGCTTCGGTTTGGATGGCGAAGGGTTTCGTGAAGCCCGCAGCGGCCAATCCAGCATCAACGTGGGGTGGCACGCCGAGTGCAGCAAACTCGGTGGTGGCTGACATGTCCTTTGTTCACGCTACTTGCGGGCTGGCACGAGATACCGACCGCGGACCACTCGCCGTGGGTTGTCGACCGATACTGACTGGCGAGTCAGTATCGGCTGACAAGTCAGACAGTAGACGCAGGCTGTGTTTCTCGCTATGGTGCTAACTCGTCGTTTATGACAGGAGGTGCACATATGACCAGCAACACCACAGCCACCACGAGCGTTCGCCATGTGGTCATGAACGATGTCTGCACCGGCCGCAAGAGCATGTCGTATGACTGGCAGTCGCTGTTGATTCCTTCCGACACCGTGTTCGAAGCATCGCTACAGATGATGCTTGCCACGCCGGTCGCCACGGCCAGCCGCACACGCAAATCGCGCCGCCGCTCGTGACCATCGACCTCTCAAAGGTCGGTAAACACCGACCAGGCCGCACACTCGTCTTGGGTTGTGGTTCGGTGGCCCAAGCCACGGTGCCCATCTTGGTGCGTGACGTCAAGTTGGCACCTTCCAGCATCACCGTGGTGGACTTCGTTGACAATCGTCATCGCATCGCAGATTCCATCGCCGCCGGCGTCAACTACGAACAGGGTCGTGTAACGAAAGAAAATCTCGATGAGTTCCTTTCGGCGCGCGTCGGTGCAGGCGACCTCATTTTAGATCTGGCCTGGAACATCGATTGCCCGACCATTCTCACGTGGTGTCGTGAGCATGGGGTGCGTTATCTGAACACCAGCGTGGAGTTGTGGGACCCGTACTACGACATGCACAACACACCACCACTCGAGCGCACGCTGTACGTGCGACATCAAAATATTCGTCGAATGTTGGAATCTTGGCCTGACAACAATGGCCCATCTGCCGTACTCGAACACGGCGCGAACCCCGGCTTGGTGAGCCACTTTGCCAAGCGGGCACTCACCGAAATCGCTACGGCATTACTGAAAGACAAAAAAGCCGGCGACCGCGCCAAGTTCATCGAAGGTGCGCTGGCCGAGGGTCGCTTCAACACCCTGGCGATGTTGACGGGCACGAAAGTGATCCACATCAGCGAACGCGACACGCAGATCACGAGCCAGCCAAAACGCGTCGGCGAATTCGTCAACACCTGGTCGATTGAGGGCTTCTACGAAGAAGGCGTCGCGCCAGCCGAGATGGGATGGGGCACGCACGAGCGCTGGTTGCCACACAACGCCCACGTGCACAACGACGACGGCCCCTGCAACCAAATCGCTCTGGCACAACCCGGCATGGAAACATGGGTGCGCTCTTGGGTGCCATGCGGAGAAATCCTCGGAATGGTCATTCGCCACGGTGAGGCCTACACGATGAGCGATCATCTCACCGTGTGGAACGACGACGGCACTGCAAAGTACCGCCCAACCGTGCACTACTCGTACTGCCCGACCGATGCCGCCATCATGAGCGTGCAAGAACTGCGGATGCGCAACTGGAAGATGCAGTCAGATCAGCGCATCCTGAACAATGAAATCGAATCCGGGCGAGACGAACTCGGTGTGTTGCTGATGGGCCACGACTACCGCTCCTGGTGGACGGGTTCGCTGCTCAGCATCGACGAAGCTCGCGCCATTCTGCCGAATCAGAGCGCGACCACACTCCAAGTGGCGTGTTCCGTCGTGGCAGCCACGTGCTGGATGTTCAACAACCCCAACGGCGGTGTGCGCGTCCCCGATGACCTGCCGTATGAAGACGTGCTGAAAGTGGCGTACCCCTATCTCGGCACCTTCCAGTCGGCCGCAGTGGATTGGGATCCACTGATGAACCGCAACGACTTGTTCCCCGGCTTTGGTAACGGCCCCACGCGGCTGGACCCCGCCGACCCGTGGCAATTCGCCAACTTCATCGTGCCCACGCCGCGCGCGGTCTAGCACCGCTACGCTCAAATTGTGACGACGCGCGCACTGTTGCTGCTCCTTACATAGCGGCGTCGGCCGCACATACGCCGACGTCGCGACCACTCCCGAGCCACTAGGCCGGGAGTTTTTCTTTTTCCAGCCCCAACATCCTGAACACAGAAACGACAACATCATGGCTCCACAACAAAGCAACCCACGACCAATGCCCTTCGGCAAGTACGCGCCGTACGTGCCACTTGTTCTCGCCGACCGCACCTGGCCCAATCAGGTCATCACCAAAGCACCGCTCTGGTGCTCGGTCGACTTGCGCGACGGCAATCAGGCGCTCATCGACCCGATGGACCCCGAGCGCAAACTGCGGATGTTCAAAACCCTCGTGAAGATGGGCTTCAAAGAAATCGAAGTGGGCTTTCCATCGGCGAGCCAACCCGACTTCGACTTCGTGCGCCACATCATCGAACAAGATCTGATCCCCGATGATGTGACCATTCAAGTACTCGTGCAGTCACGAGCCGAACTCATTCATCGCACTTACGAAAGCATTCGCGGGGCCAAGCAAGCAATCGTGCACTTCTACAACTCGGTGAACCCGCTGCAACGACGAGTGGTGTTCGGCTTGGATCAAGCCGGCGTCACCAAGATCGCCACCGATGCGGCAGCATTGTGCCGCTCACTCGAGCACACCGTGCCAGGCACCAAGGTGCGTTACGAGTATTCGCCCGAGAGTTTCACCTTGGCCGAGCCGGAGTTTGCAGTCGCTGTGTGCGAAGCAGTCATGGATGTGATTGCACCAACGCCCGACCGACCAATCATCTTGAATTTGCCAGCCACGGTCGAGTGCTACTCACCGAACGTATACGGCGATGTCATCGAGTGGTTCGGTCGCACCATCAAACAACGCGACTGCATCATTTTGTCGCTGCACCCGCACAACGACCGCGGATGTGCAGTTGCAGCAGCCGAGTTCGGTGTGATGGCGGGGGCCGATCGCGTGGAAGGCACACTCTTTGGCAATGGTGAGCGCACGGGCAACGTGGACGTGATCACCCTGGCGATGAACTTGTTCGTCAATGGTGTCGACCCCAAGTTGGACATCAGTGACATCGATGCACTGCGGCGCGATGCGGAATATTGCAACCGCCTGCCCGTACCCGAACGCCAACCATACGCAGGCGACCTCGTGTACACCGCATTCTCCGGCAGCCATCAAGACGCCATCAAGAAGGGCTTCGATGCCCTCCCCAAGGACTACGACACATGGGCCGTTCCGTACTTGCCGCTTGACCCCAAGCATGTGGGCCGCACCTACGAAGCAGTGATACGCGTCAACAGCCAGTCGGGCAAAGGTGGCGTGGCCTACGTGATGAAGACCGAGCACGGCTTTGATCTACCCCGTCGTTTGCAAATCGAGTTCTCGCGCACCATCCAGCACATCACCGAAGACTCGGGCACGGAAATCGCACCGGACTTCATGTGGCAGGCGTTTCAATCCGAGTATCTGCCGAGCGCTCCACGGTTTGCACTCGCCACCCATGAACTGCGTAGTTCCAGCGACGGCACCACCAGCATCACCGCCCAAGTCGACGCACATGGCAAGCGCGTCACACTGCAGGGTGACGGCAACGGGCCAATCAACGCGTTCGTCAATGCGCTGCGCAGCGAGTTCGGGGCCAAGATCGACGTGAAGGACTACGTGGAGCATGCGCTCAGCCAAGGCTCCGAGGCGACTGCGGTGGCCTACATCGAAAGTGCAAACGAAGCCGGGGATGTGTGTTGGGGTGTCGGTGTGCATCCGAGCACGATCACCGCCTCGCTACGGGCGGTGCTCAGCGCGTTTGAGCGTCAACAACACCACGAGCAGCAGCGTCACTAGACGCACCTTCCACATCGATCTTGGGCAGCACGCGATTCAGCCAGCGCGGCAACCACCAGTTGCGGTCGCCGAGTAGTTCCATCGTGGCGGGCACCAGCAACATGCGCACGACGGTGGCATCAAGGAATATCGCGACGGCGAGACCAAAGCCGAACATCTTGATGCTGCGATCAGCTTCAAGCACGAAACTGCCGAAGACGAAGACCATGATTGCCGCCGCAGCGGTGATGACACGGGCGGTGTTGGCGAGGCCGTCGGCAACGGCGAGTTCGTTGTCGCCGGTGCGGTCGTATTCCTCCTTTACGCGCGACAGCAAGAAGACCTCATAGTCCATCGACAAGCCGAAGACGATGGCGAACATCATCACCGGCAGCCATGGGTCGATCGGGGCGCTGCCGCCGAGTCCGACGAGCGACGAACCCCATCCCCACTGGAACACCGCGACCACTGCACCGTAGGCCGAGCCAATGGAAAGCAGGTTCATGATCACGGCCTTCAGCGGCACGAGCAACGAGCGGAAGACCGCCATCAAGAGCACGAACGAGAGCGCGAGCACGACGGCAAAGAAGGTCGGCAGGCGGTCGGCGAGATAGCCGCTGAAGTCGACATTGACTGCAACCGTGCCGGTGACCTTGACGGCGAGGCCGCTGTCGCCGGCAACTTGCGGCAACACGTCGTTGCGCAGCGTGGAGACGAGGTTGGCGGCTTCGACTGATTGCGGAGCGTCGGTTGGATACAGCGACCACAACACGGCGGTGGGTGCCGCGGGGTTGTTGGGCACGGCCGGTGACGCAAAGGCGACACCCGGGGTTGCGGCGAGTGCCTGCGACACCGATTGCGCAGCAGCGAGTTGTTGCGGCGTGTCGATGGCGGCCACGAGCGTGAGCGGCCCGTTGAAGCCGGGGCCGAAACCGTCGGCGAGCAGGTCGTAGGCGCGTTTGGTGGTGGTGTCAGCCGGATAGTTGCCTTCGTCGGCAAAGCCGAGTCGCAAGTCGAGCACCGGCAGGGCGATCACGAGCAAGACGCCCGCACCGACGAAGAGTGACGTCCATGGTCGACGCTGCACGATGCGGCTCCATCGGAACGCGGTGGTCTCGTGCATCGGCTTCACGCGGCGCGTGGCAAGCGGCGCACGCAACGCGGGGATGAACGAGCCCGCCATCAGCACCAGCGCGGCGAGTGGGGCGGCCCAGAACATCCATTGCTGCTTGAGGCCATAGCCGACGAGCGCGACGGCGACGAGACCAGCTGAGACGACGCCTCGCCAGCGCGTGACCTCGACACGGTCGCCGACGAAACCGAGCAACGCAGGCAACAGCGTGACCGACGCCAGCATCGTGAACAGCACGGTGATTGATGCACCAATCGCCAGACCGTTCATGAACGACACGCCCATGATCAACATGCCCAGCAGCGAGATGACCACGGTGGTGCCGGCAAAGATCACCGCACGACCGGCGGTGTTGATTGCTTCGGCAGTGGCGTCAGCGCAGGTGTTGCCGCGGCGGCGTGATTCGCGATAGCGGGTAACGATGAACAATGCGTAGTCGATGCCGACGCCGAGGCCGATCATCACGCCAAGCGTGGTGGCGACATCGGGAATGGTGAAGAGATTCGACGCGAGCGTCACGACGAGCACGCCAACGCCAATGCCGCCGAAGGCCGTGCCGATTGGCAGACCCATCGCCAACACCGAGCCGAAAGCAAATATCAAGATGACACTGGCAAACGCGAGGCCGAGCACCTCAGAAGTGGGCGCCTCGAACTCGGCGAACACTTCACCGCCGTACTCGATTTGCACACCATCAACGACCGGCTCGATGGCCTTCATCTCTTCATAGATCGACAGGAATTCCTCCACCGCATCAATGTCGGCGGCAAACGACACGGTGGCAAAAGCGATGGTGCCACGCGGCGACACCTGGCGTGCCCCCTCGGCGTTGAAGGGGCCGACGACGCGCAAGTCGGGGCGGGTATCGAGTGTTGCGAAGTAACCGTTCAACGCCGCTTGCTGCGTGTCATCAAACCCACCAGCTGACCGCACGACGATCGTGCCGCTACGGCCGCTTTCTACTCCGCCAAAACGTTGCTCGAGCAACTCAAAACCCTGCGCGCTCTCGACATTCGGCAGGTTGAACTGCAGAGAAAAACTGTTGCCGAACACACCGACACCAGCAGCAAGGGCAACGATGATCGCGAGCCAGATTGCGACGACTACCCGACGACGGGCGTGGGCGATGACACCGATTTTCTTCAACATGGGGGCGACGCTCAGAC
>JBEDEI010000035.1:0-4967 GCA_041175765.1 Actinomycetota bacterium
TGGCCGCCAGTGCGGTTGGTGGATCGCAATCGAGATGAGCGATGGGCATCATCACTGGTGACATCAGAACTCGTGGCGTTGTTGCGCGACCACACCAAGCGTGTGGTGTGCGTTCTGAACGTGAAAGGTCGCGCCGGGGCCTTGGCGTGCAACGAGTGTCGAACGGTGGCGCGTTGCGAAGTATGCGAAGCCGCAGTCGCGCAGACCGACGAACACACGCTTCACTGCCCGCGTTGTGGCGCACAGCGCCCCGTGGTGTGTATGCAGTGTGGTTCGCAAAAAATGCGAGCAATTCGCATCGGCATCAGTCGATTGCGGGACGAGATGGAGGCGGCAGCCGGTCGTGCCGTACAGGAAGTGAAACCGACCACCCGCACGCTCGACCCGCAGGTCTCGGTGTTTGTCGGTACCGAAGCGGTGCTGCATCGGGTGGACCACGCGGATGCGGTCGTGTTTCTGGATATCGACGCCGAACTGCTTGCGCCACGTTTTCGCGCCAGCGAACAGGCGCTCAGTCTGTTGGTGCACGGTGCACGTCTCGTGCCGAATGGTGAGGTGGTCGTGCAAACCACCGTGCCACAGCATGAAGTGCTCGTGGGCTTGGCGAGCGGCGATCTGGCGGCGCATCATGCCGCCGAAAGCCAACGACGCAAGCGACTATCGCTGCCACCATTTGGCGCACTGGCCGAGGTGAGTGGCAAGGGTGCCGCCGAGATGAGCAGTCAGTTGTCGCGCTCGTTGCTCGTGCAGGTGAGCACTGGTGAAGATCGGGTGCTCGTGCGTGCCAATTCGTGGGAAGACCTGAGTGAAGCGCTGCGCCAAGTTGACCGCCCTAAAGAGCGGGTGCGTGTGGTTATTGATCCGCCTCGCGCGTGACGTGCAAGATGCGATAGCCCTGTTTGCTGCGCGCGCGATCCACGTTGAACCCCTGCGTGGTTAGCCACTTGGCGAGTGAATCGGAGCCGAGATTCTTGTGCGCAACGAGATCTGCACAGCCTTGGGGTGTGAGCCGCCCGAGCCCCTCCAAGAGCAGGGCGTGGAGTGCCGCCTTGCCGATGCGAATCGGTGGGTTGGACCAGATGCCGTCGAATCGGAGGTCGCTTGGCACTTCGTGTGGCGACACCACATGGACATTGCGCAACTTGTTGAGTGTGACCGTGCGCCGGGCAACCTCCAACGCACGCTCGTTGACGTCTACTGCCCAGACGGTTGCCGTCGGTCGCAACATGGCGAGTGCAACGGCGATTGCACCACCGCCACAGCCGAGATCGAGGAACACCTCGCCATCTGGCACATCGGCATTTTCGATGAGCACGCGAGTACCCCAGTCGAGTTCACCTTGGTTGAACACACCACGATCACCGGCCAACACGAACTGCAGTTTGCGCACCTGCACTTCGTGTGTCGTGGGAACAGATGGTGATGATGGCTGCTGTGCGAAGTAATGATCAGAGGTCGACATAGCCATCGGTAGCCTTACACAGCGTGACGTACGAGATTCGCACCTTTGGTGACCCCGTATTGAAGGCCGTTGCCGAACCTGTCACCAATATTGACGAAAAACTCGTGCGCTTGACCGAGGAAATGTTCGAGGTGATGTACAAGGCGCCTGGTATCGGGCTGGCAGCAACACAAATCGGGGTGCAACGCCAGGTATTCGTCTACGACATCGAAGATGAAAAGAAAATCATCCTCAACCCGACCATTGCCGAGTCGAGCGGGGAGTGGGTGTACGACGAGGGATGCTTGTCGATTCCGGGTATTTATGTGGAGATGTTGCGACCCAAGAAAGTGTTGGTCCGTGGCATCAACATCGAGGGCAACCAGGTGGAATTCGAAGCCGATGAACTTCTGGCGAGGTTGTTTCAGCACGAAGTGGACCATCTCAATGGTGTGCTGATGTTCGAGCGCATGACGGCCGATCAGCGCAAGGAAGCAGTCAAGCTGTACCGCGCCCGCGAAGGCATGCCCAAGGATGCCGAACCCGGACATGTGAAGCTGGTGTGACGCAGATTCGGTTGATGTGACCACACTTGCCGCAATGCCGAGCGGGCCCGCACGGCGCGTGGTGTATCTCGGTACGCCCGACGTGGCGGTGCCACCGCTGCGGGCGCTCGTGGAGAGCGGAGTGGACGTTGCCCTCGTGATCACCCGCATCGACAAACGACGCGGCAGAGGTGCTGCATTGTCGCCAAGCCCAGTGAAGGCAGCAGCACTGGAAATGGGGCTACCGGTGAGTCACGACCTTGCCGATGCACTGACCGTCGGTGCAGATCTGGGCGTTGTAGTGGCGTACGGGCGCATCATTCCTGTCGACGTCTTGGCACACTTGCCGATGGTCAACGTGCATTTTTCGCTCTTACCTCGCTGGCGCGGAGCAGCCCCCGTGGAGCGTGCACTGTTGGCGGGGGATGCCGAAACGGGCGTGTGCATCATGCGCGTGGAGGAAGGGTTGGATACCGGCGTGGTGTATGACCGCGTGCACCTGCCAATACGCCCCGACCATACGCTCACCACGCTGCGCAACGAGTTGGTGCAGGCAGCGTTATCGCCACTGGTGCGGGCAGTCGCGCACGGTTGCGCAGCGGGCGAGCCGCAGCAAGGTGCAGCGACGCATGCCGCAAAGATTGCGCCAACAGAGTTGCACATTTCCTTCACGATGTCGGCACGACACATCGTGGCGCTCACCAAGTTGGAAACCGCCTGGTTCGTCGTGGCAGGCAAGCGTGTGCGCGTGCTACGTGCCGAAGTTGACGCAACACCATCGGCCACCGGGGTGGCACCAGGCCAGATCGTGGGTAGTGATGCCCGCGGTGTGCGGGTGGCGTGCGGCGACGGAGTGGTGGTCTTGATCATGGTGCAGCCCGAAGGCAAAACCCCCATGTCGGCCACGGCGTGGGCCAACGGAGCCCGTTTGCCGGCGTCGTTAGCCTGAACAGTCCATGTTGCGCTTGGTGCTTCCCAAAGGTTCGCTCGAATCCGCCACCTTTGCGTTGTTTGATGCAGCCGATCTTACGGTGAAGCGCTCGTCGCAGGTCGACTATCGCGCATCAATCGCTGATCCGCGTATCGATGAAGTGCGCATTCTTCGCCCACAAGAAATCCCCGTATATGTGGCCGAAGGTTTGTTCGACATCGGTATCACCGGCCGTGATTGGATCGAAGAAACTTCCAGCAAGGTGCAGTCGCTCGGCACCCTCAACTATTCCAAAGCCACCAACGACCCAGTGCGCATCGTGGTGGCAGTTGCCAACGATTCGGCCTTCCAAAAGGTTGCAGATCTTCCCAAGGGCGTTCGCGTCACGAGCGAGTACCCGGTGCTCACGAAGAAGTTCTTCGCCGAGCGCAAGATCGACGCCGATGTGCGATTGTCGTACGGTGCGAGTGAGGCCAAGATTCCCGACATTGCCGACTGCGTGGTGGACCTCACCGAAACCGGTCGGGCCTTGCGGGCGGCGGGCTTGCGCATCATCGACACCATCTTGACGAGCCACACCGAGTTGATCGCCAATCCAGCCGCGTATGCCGACCCCACCAAGCGTCATGCGATGCAACAGTTGCTCACCTTGTTGGAGGGCGCACTCGAAGCGCGGGGCAAGGTGCTGGTCAAACTGAATGTGAGCGATGCCTGCTATGCAGCAGTGCTCAAAGTGTTGCCCGCGGCGAAGTCGCCGACCGTGTCCAAACTTGCTTCGGGCGATTGGGCAGTGGAGTCGGTGGTGGAAAAGCGCATGGTCAACACCGTGATTCCGGCGCTGAAGGATGCCGGTGCCACCGACATTCTCGAGTTGCCGATTTCAAAAATCATTCACTAGCGCGCGGCAGGCGCACTTCGACGGTTAAGCCGGGGTACTGCAGGGTGACACGCCCGAAGAGCATCTCGTTGCCATGGGTGATGGGCGGTCGCGAAGCCACAATGGTGAGTGCCACCGAATCGTGCGGTGTCGGTGTGTCGGTGCGCCTTGCCATGCGCAGTTCGTACACGTGTGGCGCTACTTCTTGAACATCGACCCAATCGGTGTCGACGCGTGTACGCACACCGATGAATCCATCGGCTGCATACATCGTGAACGGCGCGTATTGGTCGAGGGCAAAGCGTGTTCGTCGACCATGCTCCCAGCCCACGACCATGTCTGGTTCCATGATCGACGTAGCGATGATGTCGCCGAATCGTTGCTCGTAGCGATGCGTGGCGGTAATCGGTTCAGGCTGCACACGGCCCCGAAGTGCACCACACAGTCGCGCAAAGAGTGGCAGAAAATACAGATCATGCACGTGGGTGGTGGTGTTGTCGAGCGTGGTCGGCCCGGCAGCACGAACGTC
Source organism: Actinomycetota bacterium (assembly GCA_041175765.1). Classification (GTDB taxonomy): domain Bacteria; phylum Actinomycetota; class Acidimicrobiia; order Acidimicrobiales; family Ilumatobacteraceae; genus F1-60-MAGs027. The sequence goes on from JBEDEI010000035.1 coordinate 4,324, forward strand.
GATCGCCGCCATCATCACCGACATGAGCGATACGTAACTGCGGGGCTCGAGGCCGTAGGCGCGAATGTGTGGCCCGGCTTGCAGGCCGAGTTGCAGGTGCCACAACGCGTTGAGTCGCGATGCGATGCGATCGATGACCAGTGCACCCAATTGACGACTCGGCTCTGTTTGCGAGAACTGTGTGAGCAGACAGCCCGCCAACAGCGCAATGGCGTCGTAGGTGGGGGAGTTGTACTCGGCAATGTCGCCGTCGTGGGTGACTTGGGCGGCGATGTCGGCTGTGAGGCTGGTCGGCGTGGCAGTGACGTCGCATAGCCACGCATGCATCAAGGCAATGTTCGAATACGAAGCAGCAATGCGGTCGGTGGGCTCGCTGCGGGCTGCGATGTGAACTGCCTGCATCATCCGTTGACGCAGATTATCTTCCAGCACGTGGCCATACAACCGCTCGGTGACCCAGAGGATGACGCCGAGAAACTGTCGCCAGTTGGGGTCGTAGTCGCGCCACTCGCGGTCACGTACTCGGCCGTCGGCATCGATGCTGCCGGCGTCGGGTTGCGCCGCGTGAGTTTTGAATGTTCCTGCCCAACGCGGGTCGCTTCCTGGTGCGTATTGATGCAGTAACACCTCGCGCAGCCCGCGTT
>JBEDEI010000036.1:0-10519 GCA_041175765.1 Actinomycetota bacterium
ACGCGACGTACGGTGTTCTTCCACCAGCCCTTGCCGCGTCCCGGCTTGCTGTCGGCAACTTTACGCACGACCATGCGCAATACCGCATAGGTAATGCGGGTCAGCACGAAGCAACCAACAATGATGACGACCGCGACCACAGGTCGTGTGAGGAATCGCTGCACACCAGTGACTTCATCGTCCGCGGCGAACAGATTCAAAGCGAGTGATGTGGTCAAGTTGTTCACCCTTTCATTGTGGCGCAAGATTGGCGCTGTTTGACGGCACCTTCTCATTAGGGTGATGTTGATGAAGTCACCACGACTTGTGCTGATTATTGCTGTCGTTGGTTTGGCGACAGCGTGCGGTGATGTGGCTGTCGTGTCACCTGCAACAACCGTGGATGGGAGTCCCACAACAACGGTCGTTGACGATGCAGATGCGGTCGCGACTACGGTTGCCGAGCCAGCACCAACTACCACAATCGATGTGCCCACGACCACAGTGCCGGTCACGACCACCACGGTGCTGGAGATCAGTTGTATCAAGACCACCACTTGTCAGTACGCCAATCTGGTCGGTGTCAATTTTTCCCGTCTCAAACTTGATTTCATCGACTTCTCGGTGGCCAGTTTGGGCGGGGCCAGTTTCGTCGGCGCCAACTTGAACAACTCCTTGTTCATTCGGGCCGACCTGACTGCCGTCAACTTTGAGGGTGCCTCGCTGAAAAATGTTGACTTCACGGCTGCCATGTTGGCGGCGGCGTCATTTAAGGGCGCCAATCTTGAAGGTGCAGTGTTGTGCGACGTGGACCTGACGGGTGTCTTGGATCTCACCAAAGAACAGTTGGAGAAGGTCAAGAAGTTCAAGACCAAGGGCAAGGTGTATTGTCCGTAGGTGACGCCTGAGGGGGCGCCAATGACACACGAGGGGGTGTGCGATGGCAGTGGCTATACCGGCTTCGATTGACGAGGTCACCGCAAGTTGGATGAGCGAAGCAACGGGGTGGAAGGTTTCCTCTCTGCGTAATGAATTGATTGGTGTCGGAGTGGGCGTGGCCAGTGCGGTGTATCGCTCGCACCTCACCGGCACAGGATGCCCGGCGACCGCAATCGTGAAACTGCCAGCACTTGATCCCAACGCAGTGTTCACCAGCGCAGTGTTGCGCATGTACATCCGAGAAGTAAAGTTCTTCAAAACCCTGGCCAAGGATGTGCCATTCCGAGTGTCGCAGTCGTACTACGGCGATGTCAACGAAGAAACCAGTCAGTTTGCGATGGTGGTGGAAGACCTTGGTGATTTGCGATTGGTCGACCAAGTCAAGGGAATGTCGATCGAAGACGCCCGCCGAGCAGTTGACGGTGTGGCGGCGATGCACGCCAAATGGTGGGGCAAGGCGGATGCGCTGGCGGCCGATGGCACCACCATCAGCCTGGGCGACCCGATCTATCCGGCCGTCGTACCGATGGTCTTCGCGGAAGGTTGGGAGAAGTGCACCAAAGAACTCTCAATGCCGGAGTCAATTTTGAAAGTTGGACCGCGATTTGGAAATGCGGTCGCGGGTTTGTTGGCGTCGTTGGCACAAGGCCCGAACACGCTTGCACACGGCGACTATCGCGCCGACAACATCATGTTTGGGAAGAACAACGAACTCGTAGTACTCGACTTCCAATTGATCGGCACCGGAATAGGCGCTTACGACTTGGCGTACTTCATCACGCAGAGTATTTCGGCAGATGACGCAAGTAGGTACGAGCGTGAACTCTTTGACCTGTGGATCGACAGTGTGTTGCGCAACGGTGCGCCAAAAGAACTAGTTGACAAAAAAGTCCTGTGGGAGCACTATCGCTCGGCAGCTCTGTTCTGTCTTGCGTATCCGATTATTGCAAGCCGCGGAATGGATCTGAGCGAAAAGCGGTCATTTGATCTTGTCGATTGCATGAATACACGATTTGATCGTGCAGTTCGTGAACTGGACCTCATCTCGCTGTTGCCTGCATAACACGTACCTGACACCTAGCGTTCACCACGCTGAATCTGCAAGCGTGATGTCGTAGTCTTTCGTCGTGGAACTCGTGTTGGTACGTCACGCTTTGCCCGTTCGTAAGGAGTTGACCGAAGGAATCGCCGACCCGGAGTTGGCACCCGATGGGCAGCGCCAATCGGAACGGCTCGCCAACTACCTCGCTAGCGAAGATATTGCGGCCATTTATGTGAGCCCATTGCGCCGTGCACAAGAAACTGCGGCACCACTCCTGATGCGACTGGGAATGCAGCCGATTGTTGACGACGACATCAGTGAATTCGACCGCAACTCAAGTGAGTATGTGCCCATGGAGGAGTTGCGCGGAACCAATGATCCGCGATGGCTCAAGATGATGCGTGGTGAGTGGGAGGAAGGACACGATGATCCCGACCTCTTTCGCAAACGCGTCATTGCTGCTTGCGAACGGATGATTGCCAAGCACGCTGGGGAGCGTGTGGTGGCGGTGTGTCATGGGGGAGTCATCAATCAGTATCTTGCCCACATTCTGGGAATCACCACACAGGTCGGATTCTTCTACCCGCAGTACACATCAATCCATCGTGTGATGGCCTCGCGGGAAGGGTTGCGATCGGTCGTGACATTGAATGAAACCGCGCATTTGCGCGACTAGTACTACGCACTCGGCGCAGAAGCTGTTTATTTGAGGGCGGCGAGTGCTGCGTCGTAATTGGGTTCGTGCGCAATTTCGCCGACGAGTTCGGTGTGGGCAACCTTGCCGGACTCGTCCAGCACCACCACCGCGCGAGCGAGGAGGCCCTTCAACGCGCCATCCACAATGTTGACGCCGAATGTTGCACCAAAGTCGGTGCGAAACGAGGAGGCGTTCTGCACGTTGCTGATGCCCTCTGCTCCACAGAAGCGCTTCTGTGCGAAGGGAAGATCGGCTGAGACGCAGAGCACGACGGTGTTGTTCATCGCCGCCGCCAATTCGTTGAACTTGCGCACGCTCTTGGCGCATGTGGGGGTGTCGACTGATGGGAAGATGTTGAGCACCACCCGCTTGCCGACGAGATCTTTGTTGGTGACTTCGGAGAGATCGTCTTTCACCAAAGTGAACGAAGGTGCTGGGGCTGCAGTTGCAGGAAGTGAGCCGTTGGTGTTGACGGGATTGCCGCCAAGGGTGATTGTTGCCATGCGCAGCAGTCTGGCATAGGGGTGTGGGATGGCGCAAGCGCGTACGTGTCGCCCGTGCCCGCGCAAGCGCGTACGTGTCGCCCGTGCCCGCGCAAGCGCGTGCACTACAAAAATATTTTTGGTGGCTCCTACGTAGTAGGAGCCACCAACTCTGATCAGTAGTTGCAATTTCGTACACCGGTGCTTCATAGTGCTGCCCCATGATCAACGAACCCACTCCACGAATCACCCACCTCTGGCAATGTCCAGAATGCGACAGCTGCATCACCCTGCATGTCCGGGTGCAGCATCCACCGATCTGCAATAACCAAGCCAGCCATAGTCGACGTCATGTCGACATGAAACGCCACAAGAAAGGCAACCAATCATGAATGAATCCACACCGGCCCGCGAGTACTACACGGCACAGGAAATCTCCGATCTGCTGTTCGAGTTTGGCGCCCAGACCACCCTCGTGCACAACGAAGACGAAGCAGTGATGCTTGAGTTGGAGCGGGGCACTGACACATTGCAATTGGATTTTGGTCAGCCGCAGGAGTTCTACAACGACGTGCTGTGTCGCAGTTGGGTGTTTGTCCCCAGCGCCCCACACCGAGCGTGTGATCGTTGGAACGAGCTCCCGTACTTCGGTGCTTTCTCCGTCGTGTACGACGAGCATGATGCGCCCGTCAAGACTGAGCACGGCTTTGCCATTCGCGGAGTCATCCAGATCGACTTTGATCGCTGCAAGTCGGAGTTGGATCTCGTGATGCAGATTCTGATGTTCTGGTTTGGCCTCAATCTCATCCAGGATCTCGTGACATCTGGTGAAACGAACCTGGCCAAGATTGATCGCCTGTCGGTGCGCGGTGAGTTGAGCCGTTGGTGGCTCGGGGAGGAGTGAAGTGCTATTCGGGGCGATTCGGGCCGCGGCGTAATTGGCCTTGCAGCAAAGAGATTGCAAACAACCCGATCACAATCCACCACTGGTATTGATCAATGAAGTCGAGAAACGAGCGAATCTCCGTGTCGAAGATGCGACCGAACACTCGCAGCACCCACAGCTTGATGGCAATTCCAATAGTGACAAAGATGAAAAAGGTACGAGTCTTCATCCCACGGTGGCCAACCAAGAGACACACCACGTTGCTGCCCGGAAAGATGACGACCGCCCAGACACCCATCTTGTCCACGGCGCGCTCGAGCCACGTATAGATACGTGGTGGTTCACCCGACTGGCCTTCGAGCCAGCGCACGGCTTTGTCGCCAAAGAAGCGACCACAAAAATAGAGTGCGGCCGCCGCCGCCAACACGCGCAAAAACCCGATGACCACATACGGTGCCAACTCGATGTAGGGCACGGAGGCAAACAAGTTGCGGTTACGTGAAGAGAGCAGCAAGACAAGTTCTGGTCGCTCGTCAACCAATGCGGGGCCGATGTTCGAGCCGATCGTGCCAAGCACAAAAAGCCCTGAAGTAGCGGCAAGCACCGCGCGCCGGGTGAGGGGTTTTGCCACACACGAACGGTAGCGGTTGTGGCGATATTGCCATGGGTGTGTACTCTTCGGGAGGACGAGTCCTGCACTCTGGGTGCAAAAGGGGGAAGTGCGATGAAGGGTTTGATGCAACCAACACAGCTCACGCTTGTGCATCTGTTCGAGCGTGCTGAGCGATACAGCCGCGACAAACGCATCATCACGGCTACTGCCACCGGCAAAGTGTCCACTACCTACGGTAGTGGGCGGCACGCACGCGCCTCCTTGGTGGCGTGCTCGACAATTTGAAGATCTCCAAACACGGTCGCGTGGCAACGCTGGCGTGGAACTCGGCGCGACACCTCGAGCTGTACTTCGCCGCTCCCTGTTCGAGTCGCGTGTTGCACACACTGAACTTCCGTCTGTTTCCCGAGCAACTCACGTACATCGTGAACCACGCCGAAGACGAAGTGATCTTCTGCGACACCTCGCTGTGGGCAATCTTGGCGCCTCTCATGTCGACGTTCACCACGGTGAAGCACTTGGTGTTCATGAACGACGGCAAAGGTGAAGCGCCGTCAAGTGTGCCTGGCCTGCAAGTGCACGACTATGAGCAACTCATGTCGCAAGCGTCAGCAGTGCAGTGGAGTGTGGATGACGAGAACCAGGCAGCCAGCATGTGTTACACCAGCGGCACGACGGGAAATCCGAAAGGCGTGGTGTATTCACACCGCTCAACTTTCCTGCACACCATGGCCGAGATGGTGGCCGACTCCATCGGTGTGCGCGAGTCCGACACGGTGTTGCCGGTCGTGCCGATGTTCCACGTGAACGCCTGGGGCCTGACCCACGCGGCTACCGCCTGTGGCGCCAACTTGGTGATGCCAGGGCCGGACTTGTCGGGCAAGGCGATTGCCGATCACATCGTCAATGAGAAAGTCACCGTCGGTGCAGGTGTGCCAACCATCTGGATGGCGGTGCTTCCCGAATTGAAGGGTCGTGACACGTCATCACTGCGTGCCATCGTGTGTGGTGGGGCAGCAGTGCCCAGGGCACTCAGCGAGGCGTATCGCGAGCAAATTGGATTGCCAATTTTGCAAGCGTGGGGAATGACCGAAACCTCACCCATCGCTGCCGTGTGCACGTTGAACACCGCAGAGCAACAGTTGTCGTCGAGTGAACAAGCCGACATTCGTACCACCGTTGGACGCATCGTGTTGGGAGTGGATTTTCGCGTGGTGGAACCCGACACCACCACGATGGTGCCTTGGGACGGTGAAACGAGTGGCGAGTTGCAGTGTGCTGGGCCCTGGATTGCCAGTTCGTATTACAACGACTCGCGCTCCGCGGAAAGTTTCACCAAGGACGGTTGGCTGCGCACGGGCGATGTGGCAGTCGTCGACGCCGTTGGCCGCATTCGTTTGGTAGACCGCACCAAGGACCTCATCAAATCGGGTGGCGAGTGGATCTCATCGGTTGAGATTGAAAATGAGTTGATGTCGCACCCGCTAATTAAGGAAGCAGCAGTGGTCGGCGTGCCGCACCCGAAGTGGTCGGAACGTCCGTTGGCGTGCGTGGTGGTGGAAAAGGATAAAACGCTGACCAAAGAAGACGTGTTGGCATACCTAGCGCCGAAGTTGGCCAAGTGGCAGATACCTGATGACGTCGTTTTCATCGACGAGGTGCCAAAGACTTCTGTCGGAAAGTTTTCCAAAAAGACGTTGCGTGATCGCTTTGCGGACTATCAATTACCCAGCTGACTTATAACATGCTGAGCCACAGTGGGGCACCGGCACCACAGATGAGTGCCGCGAGCGCTACACCGGTGGAAACGACGTAACGCTTCATCGACGCAAGTTCATCAAACCTGGCGTCAACGCGGTCAAACCGAGCATCAATGCGGTCAAATCTGGCGTCGATCTCTGCGAACTTTTGGTCGAGCCTCGCATCGATGCGATCAAACCTGGCATCAATTTCTGCGAACTTGTGGTCGAGCCTCGCATCGATGCGATCAAGTCGAAGGTTCAGAGCGTCGATATCTGCTTTGCGGGCCACATCGCTCCAGCCTGTGGGCGGCAAGTGTGACATCAGAGTGTCGGCCACCGCCTCGGGCATGAGTCCGCGCAATGTTTGGTGAAGCGTAAAACGCTCTGCTTCAGACGATGGCATAAAGATGTCTTTCCGGGTGCTGCTCATACCTCAATGTGTGCAGGAGGTCGACCTGTGGGCAGAAATGTTCGGGTGGCCGTTGACGTGCGCATCGGCACGGTTGACGGATGGTGGCTGGCGGCATAGGCGGCATTAGCGGCATCGTAGACCTGCAGGACCACTTGTCAAGTCACACCCATTGTCACTTCGTGCGTAGGGGAGGAGTCCCTATTCGGGGACATCTCCTCCAACGAAAGGCATTTCCATGACCACAGCAACACTTCACGACATCGCCAAGTTCACCATTGGTGCACCCACCACCCGCAAGGGCATCACGTTCATCCCCATGTTTGGCCCGAAGGATGGTGGATTGTCAATCAAGATTGCCGGCGATGAGCTCGTGGTGTCAGAACTCGAGACTCCAACCGTGCCGCAACTCCAAGTGCACAACCCAACCGCACACGATGTGCTCATCCCCGCCGGGCGAATTCTGAGTGGGGGTCGCCAGACGCGTGTAGTGAATGTGTCAATCGTGGTGCCGGCCGGCGCAAAAATCATCATTCCTGTTTCGTGTGTCGAGGCTGGTCGGTGGCATGGGGGTTCGCAGTTCGCCGACTCCAAGCGCATCGCGTCGCGTCGTGTTCGCGCAGCCAAACAACGCAGCGTGAAAAGCAGCATTGATCACAACAACTCCAAGCGGTCAGCCCAAGGCGAAGTATGGAACATGATTTCCTACGAGTTGGGTTCACGCGGAGTGCGTGCTGACGCCGAACTCCTTCTTGGTGTCGATGAAGAACTTGATCGCCGTACCGATCGTATGGAAGTGGTCAATCAGTTTCTTCGCGATGGTATCCAACCCGGACAAGTTGGTGTGGCCGTGGCCCACGGCGAGAAGATCCTCGGTGTTGAAGTATTTCCCAGCACCGAAGCGTTGCAAACTTCATGGGAAGCCATCGTGCGTGCAGCGGTGATCGACGCTGATGAGTTCAGCGCACCGACAGCCAGCCTCGATGCTGCCGCAGGTATCGCCGCATTGGAAAAGTTTCTCGCTGCCGTTGCGGCCACGCAGGGAACCCTGTCGGACGGTGTCGGTCGCGGTACCGAGGTGCATGTAGAGACACCTGCATACGTGGCCCACGGTCTTCGCGTTGACGGCGAACTCGTGTACTGCAACGCCTTCGCCTCATGAGACCGTGGGTGAGCGCAGGGTTTGGCGCAGCGCTCACCCCACTGCCATACTGAGGTCGTCGGTTCTGCCGATGGCAGTACTCCCGGTGTCTCTCCGCCGAGCACCGGGAGTCTGCGTTCATCTACCGCTCATGACCTACTCTGCAAGTGGAGGTTCATATGAAACTGTTCCCGGGTCTCACGTTTTCCTGGAAGCGTGCGTTGGGTGTTACTGCCGCCAAGCGCAAAGTATCCCGCGCAACGGGCATTCCACTGACGCGTAACGGGCGTCGATCCAAGCTCGGCAAGTGGATGGGAATGAAGTAGGTTCAAATTTTTAGAAAGGTCGGTAGCTCATGTTGATGAAGTGGTTGTTTCCGGCTCCCAAACTGAGCCCCAAGGAAGCGTTGATAGGCGGTGTGAGTGCGTTGATTGCGATCTCGGCCACATGGTGGGTGAGCAACCAGTTGCTTGACGCAACAGCTCCCATTCTTGCTTTGGCAATGGGTGCGTCAGCCATCATCATTTTTATGACACCGCGTGGGCCAATGGCGCAGCCCGGCCCCGTGTTGCTCGCTCATGCCATTGGTGCGTCCGTTGGGGTGACCAGCTTCAAACTTGTCGACAATGTGACCATCGCAGCAGGTATCGCCGTAGCGGTCACCGCGCTCATTATCACCACACTGGGCTGTACGCATCCGCCAAGTGGTGGTACTGCAATCAGCGCCGTCGTCGGCGGTGAGGCAATAACGTCGCTTGGCTACGAGTACATTTGGCGGCCGGTACTGCTGAATGCGGTGTTGTTGGTAGTGCTAGCAGTGGTATTGAACGCTCCATTTCCCAAACGTCGTTACCCACTTCCTCTGTCTCAAACCACGTAGTGGTCTCTCGCGCTGCACTGATAACTGGTTGTGGCTCGCCGACGGGTATCGGTTTCGCTACTGCCCGACGATTGGTGGCGCGCGGGCTCGATGTGGTGGTGACGAGCACGTCTGGTCGCATTCACGACCGAGTGAATGAATTGCGGCATCGCGGCAACGCGCCGGGCGGGGGCAGTAACGAACCTGGCCACGTACACGCTGTGGTAGCTGACCTCACTGTCGAAGCTGAGGTCGCGAGGGTCGTGGCCGCTGCGACGAGTGAGTTCGGCGGGCTCGATGTGCTGGTCAACAACGCGGGCATGGTGACCGTCGGTAACGAATTGTTCAATGCATCACTCGCCGACACCTCACTTTCTGCCTGGAACGAGGCACTTGCGCGCAATCTCACGACGTGTTTTCTCATGACCAAGGTGGCACTCACTGCGATGCGCGACGACGGCCGCATCGTCAACGTCGCGAGCACCACCGGTGCGTTACAGGCTGGCGTCGGCGACGTTGGTTACAACGCCGCCAAAGCCGGCATGATCGGCTTCACTCGCGCCGTGGCACTCGAAGTTGCGCAACGACATATCACGGTGAATGCCGTTGCCCCTGGCTGGATTGCCACTGGCTCGCAGACGCCGGCCGAGGCACGAGCAGGCAACACGTCACCCCTCGGCAGGTCTGGTACACCTGATGAGGTGGCTGCGGCGATCGAGTTTCTCTGCAGCCCCGATGCGTCGTACGTAACTGGCCAGATGTTCGTGGTCGATGGGGGAGACGCGTTGCCCGAAGACCGCACCTGGCGGCCTACAACGTGAACTAGCTGTAAACGGGCCGTTGCGGGCTACATCCGCACGCGGCGCAAGAACTGTTGTGTTCGCTCATCGCGTGGATCACCGAACACCTGCGAGGGCGTGCCGATTTCGACCACCGAGCCAGCGTGCAGGAAACACACCCGATCGGAAATCTCCCGCGCAAACGACATCTCGTGTGTAGCGATCAGCAGTGTGATGCCGCTGCCCTTCAATTCACGCACCACGTCGAGCACTTCACCGACCAACTCGGGGTCGAGTGCCGAGGTGATTTCGTCGAGCAGCAGCACCTCGGGCTTCATGGCCAGCGCACGAATAATCGCCACGCGCTGTTGTTGGCCACCCGATAATTGATCCGGGTACACGTCGGCTTTTTCGGCAAGACCAAAACGTTTCAGCAAATCTGTGGCGCGTTCAATTGATTCCTCGCCCGACAGACCGAGCACTTTGGTGAGCGCCAAAGTGATGTTGCGCACCACCGACATGTGCGGAAACAGGTTGAAGCTTTGAAACACGATGCCCACACGTCGTCGCACAGGATTGGGATCGCGACCAACCGCAGAAATCTCATCACCATCGAGCAGGATGGCGCCGTCATCAATTGGTTCGAGCAAGTTGATGCAGCGCAACACGGTGGTCTTGCCGCTGCCGCTCGCGCCGATGAGTGACACAACTTCACCCGCAGAAACATCGAGAGAGAAGTCGCGCAACACAACGTTTTCGGCGAACGCCTTGGTGACGCCGCGCAGACTGACCTTGGCAGTCATGCCGCCACCCGGGTTCCGGTCGTGCGACGCTGCTGGCGATGCCAGAGGTAGTCGGTCAGTCGAGTGAGGGGAATAGTGACCGCCAGAAATATCAGCGCTGCAACGATGAACGGCGTGAAGTTGGCGAACTTGGACTTGTCGATATTCG
>JBEDEI010000037.1:0-7021 GCA_041175765.1 Actinomycetota bacterium
CCACTTGTTGCTCAGCGCCAAAAAGATGCACTTCACGACCGGTGCGGCTGCGGTAGCGCCGTATCCAGATTTCTCTAGATAGGCAAAGGCTGAGTACGGCACGGTGGGGTCCACGCTGAACGCCCCGAACGCCGATGAGTCGTTCCACGGCAAGTTGTTGAAACCCTGCGCCGTACCCGTCTTGCCGGCGATCGGCACACCCGTGTAATTGCGAAACAGATTCTCTCCGGTCGTCTTGTGGTAGTAGTCAAAGTCGACGCCCGGTCCGGTAATCACTCGTCGCAAGCCACTGACGATCGGCTCGCGCACTTCGGGTGGCAGCGGGATGGTGGCCTGTGGTGTCTGTTTGGAGATGTCTCGATCCACCGATGCCAATTGCAGATCGGCAAGGCCAGAGGCTTTGTTGCGGGTACCAGGGTTAAGCACACTGCGCACGACCCGCGGCTCAAACCGCGTACCGCCGTTTGCCAGCGCTGCGTACGCGTTCACCACTTGCAACGGCGAGGAAGAAAGTAGACCCTGCCCGATCGAAAACAACACATTGTCGCCGACGTAGTACGCACGGCCGGCATCTTCTGCAATCACACCCAGCGATGCCAGATACTTCTTGTACGCAGCGTTGGGTATGGTGCCGGCGTACTCGAATGGCAGGTCAATGTTCGTGGGTGATCCAAAACCGAATCGTCGAACCTCTTCTTCGAGGACGGCTCGGTAACCCCGCTCCGTCAGAATCTGTTCGCCGATTTTGTAGAAGAACGTATCGCTCGACACCGCGAGTGCTGCCTCAACATTGACGTTGCCGTATCTGCAGGGTGCCCCCGTCGCACGACAAATGGCATTGCGAAACACACACTTCACTCCCTGATCACAGCGATCCTTGGGAATACTCTCCAGTTTGTACGTGCCGCGGTCATCAAATGTGTAGTCAGCGCCACCGGGCAACTGGCCAGAGTGCAGTGCTGCATACGCCACGAACGGCTTGAAACTTGACCCAAGGTTGTATCGACCAGACACTGCGCGATTGACGAGAATGGAACGGTCGGGATCATCCGTAACCGGAAACACTTGCCCAAACTTGTCGGCATCCACGTTCGCCGTGAACCACCGCGCATCAAAGCGCGGATACGAAGCCATCGCAGCAATCTCGCCTGTTTCATGATTCATGACCACCACGGAACCCGCCGGTGCTTTGTAGTAGTTGATTTCGTCATACTGCGGGTCGGGAATACCTTCGGGCAACATCACCTGCGGTGCTTCGTTGCGTTGCCGCACCAACAACTGCGACTCGAGCGCCTGTTCTGCGAACTGTTGCAACTTGAAATCAAGGGTGAGCTGAATGTCTTTGCCAGGTTGTGGCTCGACTCGTTCCAGTACTCGTTTGATGCGCCCCACGGCATCCACCTCGTAGCGAATGAATCCAGGAATACCCCGCAGATCCACTTCGTAGGTGAGTTCCACGCCATAGAGTCCGACACGTTCGTTGGGGTCGTAGCCCAAGGATTTGTAATACGCGATCGACTCTTTTTGAATGGCCCCGAGAAATCCAACGACATGGCTGCCCACTGCCCCATAGGGATAAATGCGGCGCCAGTCTTCTTTGATGACCACACCGGGGTAATCCTCGATTCGCTCCATCAAAAAAGCTGCTTGTTCTTCGGAAATATCGAAGGCCAGTGGCATTTCGCTCAACTGGTCGTAGCGCTTGTCTGCTGCCCGTGTGTACAGACGCTCCACCGGAGTATTCAGCGGCCCAGACAATCGCTGAAACATCTCCAACTGGTCTTGTGGGTCGTTGATGATGCGCCGATCAATGGTGGCCACGAGTACACGCTTGTTATCGGCAACGATTCGACCGTTTACGTCCACGATTCGACCACGCTCAGGCACCAACTTCACCACGCGAGATTGCACCCGTTCGATGATGCGGTCGGTCTCTTCCTTGGTTACCGCCTGCAGAAACCACACACGAGCCAAGAGCAATACCAGCAATCCGATTGCCAAACCACCAAGGGCCGACCAACGGCGCTGCTGAGGTTCACCTGCCAAGGAGCACCTTCTCTCGTAACGTCCACCGCGAGATCGGCACGAACGGTGCGGCAAACACCAGCGCGCCAATGAATGTGACTGCCATTGCGGCCAACACCCGCACATCCAACCATCCGCCCAAGCCAACGAGTGCTTTGGTGAATGGCATCAATAATTCGCTGAGGGCAGCCGCAAGGCCGATGATCAGCATTCGCAGCCACCACGTAGGGTCACGAAACGGCTGCAATGCCAATGCAGTAGCCGCGCCGATTACACCAAGCACCAAACCCGACACACCGAGTGGCGTTGCAAGGACGGCGTCGTACATGAGCCCAGTGACCATGCCCACGATTGCTGCGGTTCGAACATCGTGCACTGCACCGGCAGCCGCAACGAAGATTGCCATCAACTGCACCGAGTATCCCCATGGACGAATCTCGCTGAACAACGTGGTTTGCAACGAGAGTACGAGGAGAACCACCAACACCAGACGAAACCAGCGACTCGCAACGATCATCAGCAACCGTTCGAACATCGTTTAGCGCCCGGATTCGGTGATTGGCTGATACAACAACACACGCAAGAACGACAGGTTGGAAAGATCGGCGACCAATTCGATCTCCAACAGTGGACCCGCTGTGCCAAGGCGCTCCACCACCCGCGACACAACGCCGATAACGACGTCGGGAGGGGCCAGACTGCGCGAACCACCGGCAGACACGATTGGTGCACCCACTTCGATCGCACCCGCACGAGTAGTGGCGTCAAGAAAGCGCACGACTGGACGTGTGCCTGGCCCACGGCCCTCCAGGATTCCCGTTTCTCGAACTGCCAACTGACTCACCGACGGAACGGAGATATTCGAGCCCGCGCTGGCCACCACATCAGCGGGCACTGTTGTGGCCGACGGTGTGAAACCCAAAATCGTGGTGGTGGTAGTCGTCGTGGATGATGTTGTGCTGGTATCCGCGGTTTCCAGGACGCTGTCTACGGTTGGTGCATCTTCGGTGATGAGCGGCGGCAAGGTAACGGGAGTGCGATTGGACTTGGTCACCACTTTTACCGATAGGGCGTAGTCAGGGTCTGAGATGAGCATCACCAACGCACGATTATTGAATACTTCGGTTACTTTTCCAATCAACCCGGCCGCGTTCAACACGGGCATGCCTACTTTGATTCCCGAATCTGCACCCTGATTGATCTCGATGGTCTGGGAAAAGTTGGTCGGAGTTTCACCGATAACTTGCGCAGTCACCGAATTGATTCCCGCCAGTGTTGGCAGACCGTTCAAAGCCAGAAGTTCCTGTGACAAGCGCACCGATGCTGCTGCCGCAACCGCAGTACCTTCCTGGAGTGCAACTTGTTCCTTCAGACGATCATTCTCGGCAACCACGTCGTCATAGTTGCGAAATGCCTTCCATGCCCCGCTGACTGGCCGAGTTACAACACGAGCAATGTTTTCGACCGGATAAAAAACCGTGTCGAACACTCGACGCACCCGCGATGTGGCTGAGGAGTTGCTCATGTCCAGTGTGATGAAAAATACCGATGCGAGCGCTAGCAGCACCACTGCCCGGGTCAACTGAGTTTTGTTCTGAGCCACGTTGCAGGTACCGCTGCGCTACTCGTCATCCGATTGCGCAGTAAGGCCCTTCATCGCATCAAGATTCTCGAGCGTCAAGCCACCGCCAAGTACGACAGAGAGCAGTGGCTCGGGCGCGAGAACTACGTTGATTCCCGTTTCGTGCATGATTCGTTCGGTGAGGCCGGTCAACAACGCACCACCACCAGAGAGTGTGATGCCATTACTAATGACGTCGGCCGCCAACTCCGGGGGTGTGCGCTCCAGCGTGCTCTTGACGACATCAACTATTGCGGTGATCGGCACATCAATGGCAGCGCGAATCTCCACCGTGGTGACTTCTTGTGTGCGTGGCAAGCCACTCGACGCATCACGACCACCCACATCTGCCGTGAGTTCTTGCTCGAGCGGCCAGGCAGATCCGAGTTGGATTTTTACGTCCTCAGCAGTGTTGTCTCCGATATCAAGATTGAACTCTTTTTTGAACATGGAAACGATGGAGTCGCTGATTTCGTCCCCTGCCACACGGCACGAGCTGGCGGTAACGATGCCACCCAGCGAAATCACTGCTACTTCCGTAGTGCCACCACCGATATCGACGATGAGGTTTGCACTCGGCTCACTCACCGGTAGTCCGGCACCAATCGCCGCAGCCATTGGTTCTTCAATCACGTACACGGGTCGCCGTGCGCCGGCAAATTCGGCGGCATCCTGCACGGCTCGACGTTCCACACCGGTGATTTCCGATGGAACGCACACGATCATGCGTGGCTTGCTGAACCTACTGGTGTGCACTTGACGAATGAACTCCTTCAGCATCTGCTCACACAAGTCAAAGTCGGCGATTACGCCATCCTTCAGCGGACGCACCACTCGAATATGGCGCGGTGCGCGGCCCCACATTCGCTTGGCATCGTGTCCCACGGCCACCACTTGACCGGTGGTCGTGTCCAAGGCGACGGTGCTCGGTTCATCGAGCACGATGCCCTCGCCCTTGATGTAAATCAACGTGTTGGCAGTACCGAGGTCGATCGCAATGTCGCGGGTGAGCGAGATTGGATTCGTGCCGGCCACTGTGTTGCCTCAGAGACCCGGAAAGAAAATGTGAATTTCCCTCTCGGCCGAAGCTGCCGAGTCGCTGCCGTGGATGAGATTTTCCGTGAAGATGGTGCCGAGATCGCCACGGATGGTGCCAGGTGCGGCTGCCCGTGGGTTGGTGGCGCCCATCATCGAGCGAACAATCTCCCATGTGTCGTCTGGTCCAGCCACCACCATGGCCACGACGGGCCCGCGCGACATAAAAGCAACGAGATCTGCGTAGAACGGCTTGCCCGCATGTTCGGCGTAGTGGTTCGCCAGGGTTGCCTGGTCAAGAGTTCGGAGTTGCATTGCTGCAATGGTGAGCCCTTTGCGCTCGAAACGACCGACAATGTCACCAACGAGGTGACGCTCTACGGCATCAGGCTTAAGAAGTACGAGCGTACGGTTGGTTCTCGGGGAAGTTGCCACATGGCAAGGCTACCCCTAGGGCATGAGGCGACGGAGCACGGGCCGCGCTGCACCAACGAGATAGAGCGAGCCTGCAACGAGCAATGCGTCTTCTGCTCTCAATCCGCGATAGGCAAACGCCAGTGCTTGTTCGGCTACATCAATGACTTGCACGTTGTCACAACCTGCTGCTCGTGCCGCAGAAGCCACATCGGCTGCCGGAGTTCCTCGTGGCGTCGGCGCGGTACAGCACACCACCGCATCGAACTCGTCAACTCTCAGAGCGCTGAGCAATTCTTGGGCGTCGCGACTTTTCAACATGCCAACGACCAGCACGCGTCGACCATCGATTTCGAAGTCATTGAACATCACCTCAGAGCACACCTCTGCCCCACCGACGTTGTGTGCACCATCGACGATGACGAGCGGCTGATGCCCCAACACTTCGAACCGTCCGGGCATGGTCACGGCGGCAAAACCCTCGTCGAGAATGTCGCGACCAATTGCACTGTCGAAAAACTCCTCCACTACGGCAACGGCAATCACCGCATTGTCACCTTGGTGGCTGCCGTGAAGCGGCACGAAGACATCGCGATACTCGGCACGCGAAGTTCCGATCGAGATGAGACGTCCGCCAACTGCCAACTCATTGGAACTCAGTTTGAAATGCTCGCCGCGCACCACTCTGCGGGCGCACACCACTTCGGCACAGATATCTTGAATATCTTCGCGTGTTTCGCCCTGTACGAACACACTCCCGGGCTTGACGATGCCCACCTTCTCACGGGCGATGTGAGCATGCGTTGGGCCTGCGAACTCGGTGTGATCAAGCGACACATTGGTGAGCACCGCCACGTCGCTCTGCACGACATTGGTGGCATCCCAACGGCCGAGTAAGCCAACTTCGATTACCCCCACATCGATTGCACTGTTGGCAAACCAGCGAAACGCCACCGCAGTCATGATGTCGAAATAACTGAGCCGTGCACCCACGAGTGGCTCAAGGTCTGCTATCGCCAGCACGTTCTCCGCGAGTTCATCGTCACTGATTGGTATCCCGTCGATCGTCATCCGCTCATTCACACGCTCGAGATGGGGGCTCGTATAGGTGCCGACACGCAAACCGTGTGCCATGAGCAATTTGGTGACCATCTGGCTCGTCGAGCCTTTGCCGTTGGTACCCGTGATGTGCACCGTTCGGTACGCCAGATGTGGGTCGCCCAACAACTCGACCAAACGCTCGATGTTCGCAGTAGACGGTGAGTCGATTCGCCCGGTCTTTTCGTACACCGAGTGCGCGTCGAGAAATGCCGTGGCTCTTTCGAATGCAGTCTCGGTCATGAACTAGACGGTAGTTCGGCTATGCCGAAGAAGAAGTTACGACGCGGCGCGCTTGGGTTTGCTCACACGCGGCGAGCGAGTGATGATGGTTGGGGCACCACGCTCGGTGACGCACTTTTCCTCGATGACCACTTTTGCCACGTCGGTGCGCCCTGGCAAGTCGTACATCGTTTCCAGCAACACATCTTCCAAGATTGCTCGCAGTCCACGAGCACCAGTGCCACGTGCCAGCGCGGCATCGGCGATTGCCGACAACGCCTCAGGCGACAGAACGAGTTCGACATTTTCAAACTCGAAGAATTTCTGATACTGCTTCACCAACGCGTTCTTTGGCTCGGTGAGAATCTGCACCAAGGCATCCTTCTTCAGTGCGTGCACTGCACCAACCATCGGTAGACGACCGACGAACTCCGGAATCATGCCGAACTTGAGCAGGTCTTCGGGCAACACCTGCGCGAACAGATCACCTGGGTCGCGATCCTTCTTCGACTTCACCGTGGCGTGGAACCCCACACCTTTGTCGCCAAGTCGTGAGCCGATGATTTGATCCAGGCCTGCGAAGGCCCCGCCCACGATGAACAATAC